>JAUMAF010000121.1:0-11939 GCA_032117045.1 Pirellulales bacterium
TCCCGATGTCGCAGCCCAACTCGACATCCGCCAGGTCGACGTGCCGCGTCCGCGGACCGACGTCGTGGCGCTCGTCGGCGAAGAACACCAGTCCTGCCCGGTGCTCGTTCTGCCCGAAGGGGACCAGCCTGCCGGCGTGCCCTTGTCGATGGGGCGAGCGTTTGTCTCCGGTCCGGCGGCGATCGTCAACTTTCTGGCCGACCGCTACGGCACCGCCCGGCCGTCCTGAGCGAGCGCCGGCCTCGGACAGGTCACCACGCTAGGACTTCAGCAGCGTGTGGGGCGCGAGCAGTTGCGAGAGGAGCGGCAGCAACTGCTTCTTGCGGCTGACCACGTTCTTGAGCTCATAGAGGCCGCGGTCAAGCCGCGGATAGTTGATGTCGTCCCAGGCTTCCGACTCGTGGGAGAGCAGAAGCAAGGATCCCTGCGCCACGACGTCGGTGACGAGCAAGGCCGAGAAGTCGAGCCGATGCCGGGCCGCGAAATCCTCGAGCGCCGCGCGAAGCTCGTCTTTTCGTTCCCAGAAGAGATCGAAGCCCGTCTCCTCGATCTGCGAGATCGAGAATCGCACCCCCTGCTCGCTGAACTCCTTGCAGTCTTCGCCAATCACCCCCGCCGCCGGCTTCGACCGGAGCGCCGACCCGATCTCGAAAAACTCGCGGGCGTAGTCGTCGAGATCGATTTCGCACAGCCCGCGGAGCCAGGAGAGGATCTCGCGGTCGGTGTCGGTGGTCGTGGGGGAGCGGAGAAACAGCGTGTCGGAGATGATTCCCGAGGCCATGCAGAGGGCGATGTCGGACCCCGGCACGAGCCCGGCCGCGCGAAACTGGCGGGCGACCAGCGTGCAGGTGGAGCCCACCGGCTCGTTGATGAACCGGATCGGCTGCGTTGACTTCAGCCCTCCGCCGAGCCGGTGGTGGTCGAGAACCTCGACGATCTCCGCGTCTTCGGCACCGGCCACGGCCTGGGCGAGTTCGTTGTGGTCGACGAGCACGAGCTGCGGCTTCGGCGGATTGATGATGTCGGTCTTGAAGCAGTAGCCGATCAGCCGCCCGTCGTCGCCGACGACAGGAAACACCGGCTGCGACGAACGCTCCACGATGCCCCGGGCCTCGGCGAGGCTCGCCTTGCCGTCGAGGGTGACGACCTCGCGCTCGACGACGGGATCGATGAACTGCGCCGAGCGGATGCGGAGCACCGTGTTGAGCGTGTCGAAGGGGCTCGTGATCACCGACACTCCGCGGAGCTTCGCCAGTTCGACGAGGCCCGAGGAGAGCGTGAAGCCGCCGGTGACGACCAGCACCCGCACGCCGTGCTCGATCGCCGGGAGATGAATGGTCGGGCGGTCGCCGCAGACGATGATCAGCCGCTCCGCGGCAAACTGCCTCATCCGCTCGGTGAAGCCCTCGGCGCTCATCGCGCCCACCATCACCATCAGTTCGTCGGTCTGCCCGGGATCGACGACGTTTTGGTAGCCGGCCCCGAGCACGTCGTTGATCTTCCGCAGGCAGGTGGTCACGGTCCGCGACTTGACCGGGTCGTTTTCGTTGTGGAAGAAGAGCCCCATCACGTCGAGCACGGAGAGCACGCCCTGCACGCGGCGGTCCTCGTCGACGACGGGAATCGCCCGAAGGTCGGCGGCCTGCATCCGCTGATAGACCTCGTGGAACGACTCGCCAAACGAGGCCGTCACCACCGCCCGGCGACAGAGATCCTCGGCCGACGGCCGCACGTCCATGATGATCCGCGGCGGGGCGATCCCGGCTCGTTCGAGGACGTATTCCGTGCGCTTGTTGGGCGCACCGCAGCAGGCGGCGACCGCGTCGGGCCGCGTGGTCTGCTGCAAGAGATCCGCATAGGCAATGGCCGAACAGATCGCATCGGTGTCGGGATTACGGTGGCCGAAGACGAAAACACTCATGGTCGGATGATGCGCCGGGAGGGGTGCAAAGCGTGGGCGGGCAGCCTCAGATTGTCACCTCCGTGTGGGAGTGGCGGCAAGCAGAGTTTGCGCGGGTGGAGCACGCAACCTATACTCCCCTCCACGCGTACCAGTCCATTTCCGTCTCATTCTTCGCCAGGTGCCGCATGCGGGCCCAACACCAACTGCTTCATGGCCGCGGCCGCGTGCGTCAGCGATACGCCCTGTTTCCGCTCGAGGGCTATCCCTGCTCGCGGCTGCCCCACTGGCCGGGCGTGGAGGCCCGCGTGCTGGCGTCGCCCGCGCTCGGAGCCGAGTTTGTCGAGTGCCTGCTCGATCCGCGGGCCGGTCAGGGGGGCGGCGCTCAGGCCGACGGCCGCGTGGAGACCTTTCTTTACGTGGTCGCCGGGGGCATCGACCTCACGATCGACGGCAAGCGGCATCCGCTGGCTGCCGGGGGCTATGCCCTCGTGCCGCCGACCGCCAGCTATGCGGCGAAGGCCACCTCTGACAGTCGGCTGATTTTCCTCAAGAAGGCCTACGAGCCCCTCGCCGGCGTGGCGGCCCCGGGCGTTTTGTTCGGCTCGGCGGCCGACGTGCCGGCCACCGTTTATCTGGGCGACGACGGCGCCCTGCTCCAGACCCTGATCCCGGATGAGCTGCCCTACGACCTGGCGATGAATATCTTCACATTCGCCCCCGGCCACAGTCTGCCCGTCGTCGAGACCCACGTCATGGAGCACGGGCTTTGGTTCCTCCAGGGCAAGGGCCTCTATTACCTCGATGACACCTGGATGGAGGTCGAGCAGGACGACTTTATCTGGATGGGGCCGTATGTGCCGCAGTCGTTCTACGCCACCGGGCCGGTGGCCTCGAAATACCTCTATTACAAGAACGTCAACCGCGACATTCTCGTCTAGCCCACCGTCACCCCGTCCACCAGAGGAGCCTGTCCATGGACAAGATCTATCGCGATGCCGACGTCGATATGGCGCCGCTGGCCGGCAAGACGGTGGCGGTCATCGGCTATGGCATCCAGGGCAAGGCGCAGGCCGCCAACGCCCGCGACAGCGGCGTGACCGTGATCGTCGGCACGCGGCCGGCGGAGGAATCGCCCAGCCGAGCGCAGGCCGTGGCCGACGGTTTCCCGGCCTACTCGATCAGCGAGGCCACGAAGCGGGCCGACGTGCTCCTCATCGAGCTCGCCGATCCCGCGCAGCCCCCGATCTACAAAGCTGACATCGCGCCCAACCTCGCCGCCGGCAAGACACTCTGCTTCTGCCACGGGTTCAACGTGCTCTACGGGGCGATCCAACCACCGAAAGACGTCAACACCGTGCTCTTCGTGCCCAATGCGCCGGGAGTGTTCGTGCGGCAGAAGTATCTCGCCGGTGAAGGCGTCTACGGATGCGTGGCCGTCGATCACGATGCCACGGGCAACGCCCGCGAGATCGCGCTGGCGATCGCCAAGGCAGTGGGCAGCACGCGGGCCGGCGTGGTGGAGATGAGCTTTCAGCACGAGACCGAGGGGGACAACTTCGAGGAGCAGATCCTTTACGGCGGTGCGATCCAGCTCATGCGGCTCTGCTTCCAGACCATGGTCGACAACGGCTATCCGCCGAGCTTTGCCTACGCCAAGGCGATCCGCTCGCTCCGCAGCGTGATCGACGTGATGGACGAGGTTGGCATCGAGGAATACGTGAGCCGGCGGTGCAGCCGCACGGCCGAGTTCGCGATCCGCACGCGGGGCCCGCGGGTGGTCAACGAGGAGGCGATCCGCGAGATCTTTCGCGAGACGGAACGGGGGGAGTTTGCCCGCGACTGGATGCAGGAGTGGGCGCTCGGGATGCCGACGCTGCACCGCATGCGGCGGACGGCGGCCGCCGGCGAGATGGAACGCACCGGACACGACTGGCGGCGCGAGTTCGGACAATAAGCGAGGGTCCCACGCGATGCCCATCCGAGCGGAACGGCTGGCCGACGATATCGCCGCCATCGCCCGGTGTACCGGCGCGATTGGTGCGGGAGCCGATCGGCCCACGTTCTCCTCCGCGTGGCGGGAGGCCCGCGACTACTGTCTTGCCCAGGCCGAGCAGGTCGGCTGCCGGTGGAGAATCGACGCCGCGGGCAACGTGCACATTCGCCCGGCCGCGATCGACTGGTCGAGCCGGGTGTGGCTGAGCGGATCGCACGTCGACAGCGTGCCGCACGGGGGTGACTTCGACGGCGTCGTCGGCGTGGTCGCACCGCTCGAGGTGCTGCGGGCGGCGCATGAGGATGGCCGCCATGATCTGCCGCTCGAGGCCGTGATCTTCGCCGAGGAGGAGGGCACGACGTTCGGCCTCGGCATGCTTGGCAGCCGTGGCTGGGCGGGCACGCTCGACGCCGCCGCGCTCGCCGCGCTGCGGAATCGCGAGGGGATCACCTATTGGGAAGCCGGCGGGCCGCATGGGGCAGCAGCAGACCGGCTGGCGGGAGAGGGCCTGCGGGCCGCCGACTACGCCGGCTTCATCGAGGTGCACGTGGAGCAGGGGCCCGCGATGTGGAAGCGGGACGACCGCGTGGCCCTCGTCACGGCGATCCACGGCCGGCGGCAGTACGCCGTGTCGTTTCGCGGCGTTGCCAACCATGCCGGATCGACCGGTATGAACGATCGCCACGACGCGCTCGCCGGAGCAGCCGAGGTGATCGCGGCCGTCGAATGCCTGCCCGATACCCTCGGAGAGCATGCCGTGGCCACGGTCGGCAAGATCGTCGTCGATCCCAACGCCGTCAACGTGATTCCCGCGTCGGCGACGTTCACGATCGACCTGCGGGCCTCGAACGACCATGAACTGGAGACGGGCGATGCCCGCATCCGGGCGCTGGCCGCCGCCGCCGCCGCCCGCCGGGGCCTGGAGGTTGATATGCACCGCACCGAAACCCTGCCAGCCGTCCAGCTGGATTCGCACGTCGCCGCCCGCGTTCGTGAGGCCGCCGGGCGGCTCGGCCTGCCGCCGCTCCGCGAAACGGCCAGCGGAGCCCTCCACGATGCCGCGATCCTCGCGCCGCTCGTGCCCACGGTGATGCTCTTCGTCGCCAGCCGCGACGGCATCAGCCACAACCCTGGCGAGTTTAGCCGGATCGAGGATATCGCTGCTGCCACACGGCTGCTTGCCGAGGTGGTCTCCGCCGGTCCCGATTCCATCCCGGTCACGCGGAGGTGATGGCATGGCCTGCACGCTCGCCGAATTGAATGCCTGCGACGCGGATCGCTTTCTGGGGGTCTGCGGACCACTCTACGAACACTCGCCGTGGGTGGCCGAACGGGCCCTGGCAGCGCGGCCGTTCGCATCGCTCGCCGCGGTCCATGCGGCCCTTCAACAGGCCGTGGCCAGCGCGACGCCCGAGGAGCAGCTGGCGCTGATTTCCGCCCATCCCGATCTTGTGGGCCGGGCCGCCCGCGATGGCCGACTGACGGCGGCATCGACGGGCGAGCAGGCGGCCGCGGGCTTGCACCTGCTCTCCCCCGCCGAGGCGGCGGCGTTTGGCAGGTACAATGCGGCCTATCGCGACCGCTTTGGATTTCCCTTCGTGATTTGTGCGCGGGAACACAAAAAGGAGGCGATCCTCGCGGCGTTTCCCGTGCGGCTCGGCCACACGGCCGACGAGGAGCGGCAGACGGCGCTCACCGAGATCGGGCGAATCGGCTGGCTGCGGCTGCTCGATGCGGTGACGGAGCTCTGACGATCACGACCCCCCGGACAGCCACGATGAACCAGCCCGCCCGCATCGCCCAGCAGAGCTATGGCAAGAGCCGGGTGCGGCTCACCAAGGTCACGCGGCATGCCGACCGGCACGAGCTCAAGGAGATCGCGGTCGACATCACGCTCGAGGGGGCCTTCGAGGCTTCGTACCTCGCCGGCGACAACCGCCGCGTGGTGGCGACCGACACGATGAAGAACACGGTCTACGCGTTGGCCGCCAGCCACCCCCTCGACTCGATCGAGTCGTTCGCGGTCGCGCTCGCCGGCCACTTCGTCGATCGCAACGACCACGTCACCGCCGCCACCGTGGCGATCGAGGAAGCCTCGTGGCGGCGGATCGAGAATGCGGATGGCCTCGCCCACCCGCATGCCTTCATCGCGGGCGGCACGGCGCGACGGACCTGCCGCGTGCGGAACGACCGCACGACGCCGCAGGTCGAGGCGGGCGTGACCGGCCTCACGCTCGTGAAGACGACCAACTCCGCGTTTCGCGACTTCCTGCGAGACGAGTTCACCACGCTGCCCGACGCCGACGACCGCATCTTCGGCACGTCGGTCGAGGGCCGCTGGCGGTATGCCGCGGGCTCGCAGCCCGAGGGGAACGCCGCCTTCACGAGGATCTGCCGAACGCTGGTGGATGTCTTTGCAACGCACCGGAGCCTCGCCGTGCAGCAGACGCTGCACGACATGGGGCAGGCGGCGCTCGCCGCCTGCCCGGAGGTCGATGAGATCTCGCTCGAAATGCCCAATCAGCACCGGATCCCGCTGGATCTCACGCCGTTTGGCCTGCCGAATCGCCACGAGATCTTCGTCACCACGAGCGAGCCCTACGGACTGATCCGGGCCACGCTTCGCCGAGAGGTTTGACCCATGGGAAGACTCACGACGCATGTGCTCGACACCGTGAGGGGCGGCCCCGCGGCCGGAATGCGGATCGATTTGCACCATCTGGAGGCGATCGGTCCGCCCCGGCATCTGAAGACGGTGATGACGAATGCCGATGGCCGAGTGGACGAGCCGCTGCTGGCAGGCGATGCCGTGGCGGCGGGCACCTACCGGCTCACGTTTCACGTCGGCGAATACTTCGCGGCCGTAGGCTCGCCCGACGCCTGCCGGTTTCTTCGCGAGGTGCCCGTGGTGTTCGGCATCGACGATCCGGCGGCCACCTACCACGTGCCGCTGCTGGTCTCGCCGTGGAGCTACAGCACCTACCGCGGGAGTTGATCATGCGGTGGGATGCGATCATTCGTGGCGGCATGGTGGTGACGCCGGCGGGGCCGATGCGGGCGGATCTCGCCGTCGCCGACGGGCACGTCGCCGAGATCGGCCCCGAGATTGCGGGGGAGACGGGAGCGGAGATCGACGCCGCCGGCTGTCATGTGTTTCCGGGCGTCATCGATCCCCATGTGCACTTCAACGATCCCGGCCGGACCGAATGGGAGGGAATCGCCACGGGGTCGGCGGCGTTCGCGGCCGGCGGCGGCACGCTGTTCGTCGACATGCCGCTCAACGCGTCGCCACCGACGCTCGACGGTGCGTCATTCGATGCGAAGCTGGCGGCGGCGCGGGGCACGTCGCGGACCGACTTCGCCTTCTGGGGCGGGCTCGTGCCCGGCAATGCGGATGGTCTCGTGGAGCTTGCCGGCCGGGGTGTCGTGGGCTTCAAGGCCTTCATGAGCGGCAGCGGGATCGACGATTTCGCGGCGGCCGACGACGCCACGCTCTGGCAGGGCATGCGGGTGGCGGGGCAGCTCGGCCTGCCGGTGCTCGTGCATGCGGAAAACGATGCGATCACCTCCAGGCTCGCTCGGGAGTCGATCGCGGCCGGCCGCACGGGCGTGCGCGACTATCTCGCCTCACGGCCGGTGGTGGCGGAGCTCGAGGCCATCGGCCGGGCCATTCTGCTGGCCCACGATGCGGAGTGCCCGCTCCACATCGTGCATGTCAGCAGCGGCGCGGGGGTGGCCCTCGTCGCCGAGGCACGGGCCCGCGGTGTGGACGTGACCTGCGAGACATGTCCACACTATCTTGTGCTCACCGAAGACGATCTCGAGCGGCTCGGCGCCGTGGCGAAGTGTGCTCCGCCTTTGCGGCCGGCCGGTGTGCAGCATGCGCTCTGGGAGAAGCTGCTTGCAGGTGATGTCGATCTCATCGCCTCCGATCACTCCCCCTCGCCTGAATCCATGAAGCAAGCGGCGAACTTCTTCGAGGTCTGGGGAGGCATTGCCGGCTGCCAGACCTTGCTCGGACTGTTGCTCGAGGAGGGGCACGCCCGTCGGGGCATGGCGGTCGAGACGATCGCACGGCTCACGTCGACGGCTGCGGCCACACGGTTTCAGCTCGGCGATCGGGGCCGCCTCGAGCCGGGCTGCGTGGCGGATCTCGCCGTGGTGGATCTTGGCCATTCCGCGCCGCTCGCCGTCGGCGACCTGCGCGACCGGCACCGGCTCTCTCCCTATCTCGGTCGCACGCTCCGTGGCCGCGTGCGGTGGACGCTCGTGCGGGGCCGCGTGGTGGCCCGCGAGGCCGCGCCGGTCGGTTTGCCGATCGGACAGCTCGTGCGTCCGCAGCGATCGCCGGGTGCGGCGCGGGAGGCGGCTCGATGATCGGCACACGGCAGGCGATCCGCGGCCCCGTGCTCAACCCGATGGCGACGGGCGGAGTCGAGTATTGGTCCGATGGCGTGATCGTGGACGACGGCCGCGGCCGGATCGTGGCGGCGGGCCCCTGGGAGGAGATCTTCATCCGGCTGAATCTCGCTGCCGAGGAGGTGCGGCAGAGCCCCGGCATCATTCTGCCGCCGCTGCTCGACGCCCACATCCACATTCCGCAGCATCCGATCCGGGGGCGGTTCGCCGAGGGCATCGGCGCCGATCCGCCCGGGGGCCGACTGCTCGCGAGCCTGGAGCAGAATGTGTTTCCCGCCGAAGGGCGGTGCGAAAGTCCTGCCCATGCGCGGCACGTGGTCGCCGCCTTCGCCGCCGATACGCTCGCCAACGGCGTGATCGGTGGGGCGGCTTACATGACCGTGCATCCCCGGGCCACGCGGATCGCGCTCGAGCAGCTGCCCGAGACATGGAGCGTGGGGCTCGTGCTGATGAACGGCCGCTGTCCTACGTATCTCCGCACCGACGAGTCGGCGCTGGCCGACGACGTGGCAGCGCTGGCCCAGGACTTCGGCCGCCGGCTGATCGTGACCGATCGGTTTGCCGTGAGCGTGGATTCGCCACTGCGCGAGGCGGGCGTCGCGCTCGCGCGGCAGCACGGCCTGCGAATGCAGACGCACCTCAACGAGCAGCGGGCCGAGAAGCGGCTCATTGAAGAGGTGCTCTACCCCGAGGCTGCCAGCTATACCGAGGTCTACCGCCGCGACGGCCTCCTCGACTGCGAGCCGATTCTCGCCCACTGCATCCAGATGCGGCCGGAGGAGTTTGAGATGGTGGCGGCGACGGCCGGCGCGATCGCCCACTGCCCGGTCTCCAACACACTGCTCGGATCGGGCGTGATGCCGCTCGACGCGGTGCGGGCGAGCGGGATTCCGTTCGCGCTGTGCACCGACGTGGGGGCGTCGCCGACGACTTCACTCTTCTGTGAGATGGCGGAGTTTCTCAAGGTTCATGCGGGCTCGGAGGCCGCAGTCACGCCCGAGGAGGCGCTGTGGCGGACGACACTCGCCCCCGCGCGAATCCTGGGGCTGGCCGATCGGCTGGGCTCGTTCGCTCCCGGCAAGGAGTATTCGTTCATCGAGGCCGTGTGGGAGGGGGCCGTGCCTCCCGCGACGGCGGCCGACGCGATCCTGGGCGGTCTTCTCTGGATGACGCCCGCCGATGTCGAGGCCTGGCACGATGCTGCCGATCCGCGGGCCCGCGCGATGCGACGGCTCCGTGACGAGGGTTTGGATTGGGGCGACGACCTCGCGCTGCTCGATGCCGACGTGCGTGCCACGGCCGAGCGGCTTCGAAATCGCGTGATTCGCGTGACCCGTGCGGGTCGCATCGCGTGGCAGGCGGTGTCGTGAGCCTGCCGGTGCCCCGAGCGTTCCCCCGATCGTGAGCTCGGGGGAACGCGAACGGCTTCGCGGTGACTCTCGGCAACGGCGTTGGGCTTCCTCGAGCGGTGGACTACACTCGTTTTTTCGGGTTCGGTTGTCCTGCGTCCGACGCCACCATGCGTGATCATCTCATCTTGTGGGTCAACGGTGTCCGCCGCGAGGTTCGCGGTGGAGACGCGTTCCTTACGCTCAGTGACTACCTCCGCGGTCGGCTGGGCCTCGTTGGCACGAAGATTGTCTGCTCCGAGGGCGACTGCGGCGCCTGCACGGTGCTCGTCGCCGATCCGGGCGATGGGCAGGGAGGGCGGTTTCGCCCCATCGATTCCTGCATTCGATTTCTCTTCCAACTCGACGGCTGTCATGTCGTCTCGATCGAGGGACTGGCCCGCGCGGGAGAGCTCTCGCCGGTGCAGCAGGCGATGGTCGATTGCCATGGATCGCAGTGTGGGTTTTGCACGCCGGGCTTCGTGATGACGATGGCCGGCGCGTGCCATGCGAGCCGCGGCCCCGACGCGACCGCGGCTGACGGCGGGGAGATCGACTGGCGGCGGGAACTCGCCGGCAACCTCTGTCGCTGCACCGGCTACACGTCGATCTTCGAGGCGGGTGAACAGGCCGCCGCCGCGGGCGACTGGCTCGCCACGCGATTTCCCGACGCAGCGTGGGCCGCCGAGGGCCGGCGGCTGCGGGGCGAGTCGCTCGAACTGGCTGTCGATTTCGACGGCGTCGAGCTGCGATTGGTGAGCCCGGCTTCACTGGCCGAGGCGGTCGGCCACCGGCAACGCATGCCCGAAGCGCGGGTCGTGGCCGGGGCCACCGATCTCGGCGTGCTCTGGAACAAGGGCCGACTGAGGCCGCAGCCCTGGCTCGACATCAGCCGTGTCGCCGAGCTTCGCGGGGTCGAGATCGCGGAGACGACCGGCGGGCCGGTGCTTGTCGCGGGGGCGCTCGCCACCTGGACCGATTTCCTCGTGGCCTGTCGCTCCGCCTGCAAGGAGTTCGTGCCCATCCTCGAAGCCTTCGGTGGCCCGCAGATCCGCCATGTCGGCACGATCGGCGGCAACATCGTCAACGGCTCGCCGATCGCCGATTCACTGCCGCTCCTCTCGGCGATGGATGCCGCGCTCGACCTGGTCTCGGCGGTGGGCACGCGAACGGTCGGCATCAACGATTTTTTTCTCGGTTACAAGCGGCTCGATTTGCGGCCCGACGAACTGCTCGCCCACGTGCGAATGCCGCTGCCGGCGACTGACGAGATCCTCCGGCTCACGAAAGTCTCACGGCGGCGGGATCTTGATATCTCCACGTTCACGTCTGCCGCCCGCATTGGACTGGCAGGCGACCGCATCGCCTCGGCGGCTCTGGCCTACGGGGGCGTGGCCCCGACCGTGGTGCGGCTGCGTGACACAGAAGCCTTTCTGATCGGCCGCTCGTTCACGGAGGAGACGTTTCGGCTCGCCGGCGAGCGGGCCGTGGCAGAGATCGCGCCGCTTTCTGACGTGCGCGGCAGCAGCGACTATCGGCGGCAGTTGGCCCGCAACGTGCTCGTGAGGCTCTTTCACGAGCAGGCGGTGGCGACGTCATGAGCGGCGGTCGCTTCCAGCCCAGCGCGGATCCGACGGCCCACGCACCCAGCGTGGGGCAGACGATTCCCCACGACTCCGCCGTTGGCCATGTCACCGGCGCGGCGGCCTACATCGTCGATCTTCCCCGGCGGGTCGATGAGCTCGTCGTTGGCTTCGTGCCAAGCCCCGTGGCCAGCGGGCGGATCACGGCCATCGACCTCGCGGCCGCGCGGGGTGTGATCGGCGTCATCGATCTGATCACAGCAGCGGACCTGCCGGCAGCGAGAAAATTTGGCCCTATCTTTCAGGATGAGCCGATCCTTGCCGACGGCGAGGTGCTCTATGTCGGCCAGCCCGTGGTCGTGATCGCGGCCGAGACCCAGGCCGCCATCGACGAGGCCCGCCGACTGGTGCGGATCGAGATCGAGCCGGCGACCCCCATTTTCTCGATCGAGCAGGCGTTGGAGCGCGGCCGGTTTCTCGGGCCGGCGCGGCGGATCGCCCGTGGCGATGCGGCGGCCGCGATCGCCGCCGCGCCGCATCGGCTGGCAGGTGTGTTCCATAACCTCGGGCAGGAGCATCTCTACCTCGAGTCGCAGGCGGCGGTCGCCTATCCGGGCGAAGCGGGGCAGATCGTCGTGCACTCCTCGACGCAG
>JAUMAF010000122.1:0-4680 GCA_032117045.1 Pirellulales bacterium
GAGGCCAAACACCTGGCTGAGGTTCGCCCGGCAGGCCCGTGTGAGCAGCAGCCGGTCTTGCTTGGGCCCCGACATCGTCTCCTCGTGGGGATGGATGTTGCCGGTGCCAAACCGCTCCAGCCGCACGCGGGCCATCACGCCGCGACGAACGAAGGTCTGCCCCTCGACCTCGAACTCCTGGTGGTAGACGTAGAGCGCCGCCGCGGGCTCCTGCATCACCACCCCCTGCTCCCGCCACTCCTTCAAGAACCGGGCAGCCCGGGAATACTTGTTGGTTCGCTCGTCGTCGCCCGGCTCCTCCCGGTTGAGCTCCAGCCGGATGACGTTGGCCGGATGCCGCTCGTAGAGCTTCGTCTGGAGCGCGGCGTCGATCACGTCATACGGGGGCGCGATCACCTGCGACAGGGTGCCGACGTGCTTGGGGTCGTAGCGGAGGCCGCGGAGCGGGGCGACGGTGGGCATGCTGATCCTTGCTCTTCGAGGGTCGGGGAGGGAGCCGGAATGGTAGCAAAACGGATGATCGCCGTGACGCAAGCCAGCTCCTGGCGAGGGGCTGCCCGTGCCCTCTCGCCGGACGTTCGCCTCGGCCCTCCAGGCCTCGGCTCTCTGCATGTCCGCTGCGCTTCGCCCTCCAGGCTCCGCTTGCTTCCACAGCCCGCTCGAGGGCACGGGCAGCCCCTCGCCGAGTACAAGCCGACCGGCCGTGAGGCCGCGGGCCAGCCTCACGCACGACGCATGTTTCCCGTGAAACGCGAAGCGGGGCGGCGCTTTCGCGCCACCCCGCTTTTGACTTCGAGCCGTGAACCGCCTGCACGGGCCATGGATGGCCGTGCAGGCGGAGCATTGATCAGCGAGCCGCTGGCTCGCTGATCAATAGCGATAGTACTCGGGCTTGAACGGACCCTCGACCGGGATGTGCAGATACTCGGCCTGCTCCTTCGTGAGCTTCGTCAGCTTCACACCGAGCTTGTCGAGGTGCAGTCGGGCGACCTCCTCGTCGAGCTTCTTCGGGAGCAGGTGGACGCCGACGTCGTACTTGTCGGACTCCGTCCAGAGAGCCAGTTGCGCGAGCACCTGATTGGTGAAGCTCGTGCTCATCACGAACGACGGGTGGCCGGTCGCACAGCCGAGATTCACCAGCCGACCCTCGGCCAGCACGACCACGCTGTTGCCGGAGGGAAGCGTGTAGCGATCCACCTGCGGCTTGATTTCGACCTTCTTGATGCCCTTCGTGTTGTCCAACCAGGCCACGTCGATCTCAAGGTCGAAGTGACCGATGTTGCAGATGATCGCGTCGTTCGGCATCTTCTCGATGTGCTTGCCGAGGATCACGTCGCGGCAGCCGGTGGCCGTCACGAAGATCTGACCGCGGGGCGCTGCCTCCTCCATCGTCGTCACTTCATAGCCTTCCATCACGGCCTGGAGGGCATTGATGGGGTCGACCTCGGTGACGATCACGCGGGCGCCGAGCGCCTTCATCGAGTGGGCAGAGCCCTTGCCAACGTCACCGTAGCCGGCCACCACCACCACCTTGCCGGCCACCATCACGTCGGTGGCCCGCTTGATGCCGTCGGCCAGGCTCTCGCGGCAGCCGTAGAGGTTGTCGAACTTGCTCTTGGTGCACGAGTCGTTGACGTTGATCGCCGGAAGCTTGAGCTCACCGTTCTCATGCATCTGATAGAGACGGTGCACGCCCGTGGTCGTCTCCTCCGAGAGACCGCGAATGCCGCCGATCAGCTCCGGATACTTCTGATGCACCATGGCGGTGAGGTCGCCGCCGTCGTCGAGGATCATGTTGAGCGGCTCACCATCGGGGAAGAACAGCGTCTGCTCGATGCACCAGTCGAACTCCTCGTTGGTCATGCCCTTCCAGGCGTAGACCGGGAAGCCGGCCTTGGCAATGGCCGCGGCGGCATGGTCCTGCGTCGAGAAGATGTTGCAGCTGCTCCAGGTGACCTCGGCGCCCAGTTCCTTGAGCGTCTCGATGAGCACGGCCGTCTGGATCGTCATGTGGAGGCAGCCCGCGATGCGGGCGCCGGTGAGCGGCTTCGACCGGCCGTACTTCTCCCGGAGCGCCATCAGGCCGGGCATCTCGTTCTCGGCGAGCATGATCTCCTTGCGGCCCCAATCGGCGAGCGAGAGATCGGCGACCTTGTAGGGCAGACGGGTTTCGACGTGGGCCACTGGGAACCTCCTGATGGGGACGGGCTGGTTGGAACGGACTCGTTGGAAAGACGAGGGGCAGATAAAACAAGAGCCGATGAAAAGCGGATGAGGCGGGGCCGTGATGGCCGCCGCGAGGGACCTCCGAATCTTAGCCGTCAACACGGATTCGCAAAGGGTTCAGCGGTCTGCCGCGGCCCAGGCCCGCCTGGCCTCGTGAATAAAGTGCCGCACTTTTTCCGGGTCTTTCCGGCCGGGCGACACCTCGACCCCGCTGGCCGTGTCGACCGCCCTGGCCCGGGTGATGCGGATCGCCTCGGCCACGTTGGCAGGCGTGAGCCCGCCGGCGAGCGCCGCCGGGATGTCGAGGTCGCCGGCAGCGACGAGCCGCGACCAGTCAACGACGGCGCCCGTGCCGCCGAGAGCCCCCGACGGTGTCGAGGCCGCGACGGCTGCATCGACCACCGCCATCGACGGCCCGCCGCCCGCCGCCCGCGCCGCCACGATCCACGCCCGCGCCGCGGTCAACCCGTCGGCCTCGAGGCGGACGGCCCGAATGACCGGCAGCGGCAGGAGTGCGGCGCATGCTTCCGGAAGATCCACCGGCGCCGCTCCGGCAAGATGACCGTGCAACTGGATCGCGTCGAGGCCCACGGCCTCGGCAACCCGCCGCATCTCGGCCGGCGTCGCGCCGGCAAACACGCCCACGACGAGCACCCCCTCGGGCACGGCCGCCACCACCGCGCGGGCGGCATCGACGTCGATCAGTCGCGGCGAGCCCGGGACGAAGTTGAGGCCGATGGCATCGCCGCCGGCAGCAGCCACCATCCGCGCATCGGTGGGAGTCGTCACGCCGCAGATCTTCACGTGAAACATCGACGCACACTCCGCTCCGTCTGGCCGCCGGCTTCGCGCCGCTTCTCGACGTCATATCCGGCGCCACCGCCACGCCGCACGCTGTTTTCCAGACCGGTAAAGTCTACGGTCGGCAGGGCTGGTGCAGGAAGGACCGTCGGTTGGTCGAAACCTCTTGTGTCGCGGCCCGCGGCCAGCACTTCCACGTCACCGGAACGACACGCCAGATGCACATCCCCAGCCGGCACCCGTCGACTCGTCCCTTCATGGCCGCGCCACGCCCGCAGTTCTATCATCCGGCGGAGCAGATCGACGCGGCGCTGAAGGGAGTCGAGCGGTGCATTCGGCGGGCCGAGGGCGCGGCGCTCGTGGTGGGCCCACCCGGCACCGGCAAATCGTTGCTCCTGGCGAAGGTGGCCGAGCATGTGCGCGACGACTTCGACGTGGCCCTGCTCTCCGGTGCGAGCATCTGCACCCGCCGGGCCCTCTGGCAGGCCGTGCTCGCCGCCATCGGAGAGCCCTACCGCGGCATCGACGAAACCGAACTCCGCATCGCTCTCGTGGAACGGATTCGCGGGCTCGCGGCCACCGGTTCGGGCCTCGTGATCCTCGTGGACGAAGCCAACACGCTGCCGACCAGGCTGATCGAAGAGCTTCGCCTGCTCACCAACGTGCCCACGCCGCTTCCCGCCGTGCACCTCGTCCTCGCCGGGAGTCTGCGGCTCGAGGAACTCCTCGCCACGTCCCGCATGGAAAGCCTCGCCCAACGGATCGCGGTCCGCGGCTATCTCGAGCCGCTCGATCACGCCGAGACGATGGCCTACCTCCGCACGCAAACGAAGGCTGCCGGCCACTCGTGGGATCGGCTCTTCGCGACCGGCTGCGACGACGCCGTCTTCAAGGCGACCGACGGGGTGCCGCGGCTCATCAACCAGCTCTGCGATCAGGCCCTCGTGCTCGTCGCGGAGTCACACCGACAGGTGACACCCACCGACATCGCAACGGCCTGGCGTGAGATTCAGCGGCTGCCGGCACCCGGCGGCATGGAGCCCCGCGTGGAAGCCACGCCACACCGCGGCCCGGAGGCGTCCGGGGACGACTTCAGCGAGTTTCATGCCGCGGAGTTTGGCGACCTCGGGATGGAGATGATCGAGTTCGGCACGGGCGATGACGCGGGCATCGCGATGGAGACGCCGCCGGTCAGCCCCGCCGCTCCGCACCAGCGCGGCCACGGCCCGCAGCCCGGAGATCCCTGGAGCGGCCCCGACGTGGAGTTTGTCTTCGATCACGCGAACGATCCCTTCGCCACCTTCTTCCATGAAGACTCTCACGGCGTGGAGCGCTGTATCGTCGACGGCCCGGACAACTTCAGTGCGTGCCGCCATGTGACCAGCCGCGAAGGCCATTCCATGGGCCGACTGCTGGCCACGCTCTCGGCCCCCGCGGTCGAAGCGGCCGCCGGGGCGAGTCTGCAGCCCGTGGCTGAACCGGCAGCCGCACGGGCCGTGGAGGCCGGTGACGGCGGCGTGTCGGCGATCGCCCCCACCGCAACGGTCGGCGAACCCGCCGGCCCCGACTGTGGCGAGGCTGACATCGAGGATGCCGACATGGTCGTCATTGAAGACGACACGTTCGACGCCGCCACCGGTCGGAGCTCGATCT
>JAUMAF010000123.1:0-7160 GCA_032117045.1 Pirellulales bacterium
TGGAGGCGTTCCAGCGTCTCGGCGCCCCATGCCCTGACGGGCTGTTTTGCGACCGCGTGAAAGAGACTCCGCACGAAGGCCTCCTGCGCGTCGCGGCTCGTGGCGACGCAGGCGGCCAGTTCGCGGGCGCCACGAAACGTCGCCTCCGGACCCTCGCGGGGCAGATACGATCCCGTCGCGTCGATCGGCTTCGCACCGCCACCAGAGATGTCGATGGTGCGGTAGCGGCCCACCTCGTCGAACTCCTCGAGGGCGAAGCCGAGCGGGTTGATCAGGGTGTGACATGTCTGACAGGCGACGGCACTCGTCTGCAACGCGACCCGCTCGCGGGTCGAGAGATCGGGATGCGCGGCCGCTGGCAGCGGGGCCACGGCCTCCTGGGGTGGTTTGAGCACGTTGCCGAGGACACTGCGGGCGAGAAACACGCCCCGGTGGATCGGCGACGTGGCGGCCGGGTACGACAGCGCGCTCATCAGATAGGGATGCGAAAGAATGCCCCCACGGCGGCCGTCGTCGAGGCGAACGCGGGTGAACGGGGCATCGTCGTCGAGTTCACCGCCGTACATTGCAGACAGTCGTCCGTTGAGGTGCACCTCGTCGTCGGTGAAGAGCCTACGGAAGTCGCCGCCGCCCCAGACCGTCTCGTCGAGAAACAGTTCGAGGCTGGTCCGCAGGTCGGCGGCCACCTCCGGCGAAAAGTCCGGGTGGCGGGAGGTGTCTTTTGCCAGTTCTGGACCGAGGTCCAGCCGCAGCCATGAGAACAGAAAGTCGCGGACCTTCGCCCGTGTGCGCCGGTCGGAGACCATCCGCAGGGCCTGGCATCGCACCTGCTCCGGTGTCGCGAGGTCGCCCCGCACGGCAGCCTGCCAGAGCGACTGATCCGGGATCGAGTCCCAGAGGCCGAACGAGATTCGGGCTGCTGTCGAGAAGGCATCCGCAGCGGCGGCCTCGCGGAACAAAAACCGGGGCGATCCGAGCACGAGCAGGAGCGACCGCCTCAGGGCCGTGTCGGGGTCGGGGGCGTCGGCAAAGGGGCGATCGACGACGAGCGACCGGAGCGGGGCATCGAGCGGCCGGCGAAAGGCCTGCTCGGCAAACGCGGCGGCAAACTGGCGGAGCTTGTCGCATCGGTCGACCGCGTCTCGTGTCGTGTCGGCGAGGGCATCGACATGCTTGAGCACGCCGGCGGCGGTCTCGATGGCGGCCGCGGTCGTCGCCTCGAACCACTCCGGTGAAACGGCCGATCCGCGTTCGTAGCCGATCGACTTGTCGTCGGGCGGGAACGGCGTCGTCAGCACGAACACGGGCGGGGTGTCGTGGGGAATGAGAACTCGTTCCGGCACCGTTTCGAGCGCACCGTGCGGAGGCCGCCAGAGGAGCCGGATCGACGCCGTCGTCGCCTGCTCGCGAGGCTTGCCGTCATCTCCGAGATCCGACTTCGAGAACTCCAGCCGCAGTGGATACGCTCGACCGCCCAGGAGAAAGAGGCTCGCCCGAGTCTCGGTGCCGGTACCCGATTTCACCGTGGCATCAATCAACGGCGGGTCATCCCAGCCAGCGTTCACGGCCAGTTTTGCGGCATGCTCCGTCTGGATGACGAACTCGTGCATGCCCGTCTCCGTCGGCAGGATCGAGCCCGTCCAGCGGAGCGCGAACTGGAAGGGCTCCGCGATCTCGGCCGTGGGCGTGGATCTGCCGAAGTCGAAGTCGATCTGGGGGTCGATGCGTTCAAGGACGAATCCTTGGCGGCGGCTGAACTCACGGGTCTTGAAATACTCCCCCTTCAGTCCTCGGTCGGCGGTGATCTCGGCGTCAGCGGCACGGAAGGTCGCCACGATGTCGGCGACCGCTTGGCGATGCTGCCGGACTGTGAGTCGTGAGAGTTCGACGCGGGCAGGCCGGTGACGATCCCGGGCGACAGCCGAGTAGAAGCTGGAGTGGATGTAACTCGCCACCTGCCGGGCGGCGTCGCCTGTGACCAGGGAGGGGTCGTCCTCCGGCATGGTCTCGTGAATGTATGCGGTGAGCTGGTTGACCGAGCGGTCCCCCACGAGCGGATCGGGCACCGCGGCCGTACCGGCACCGTGTTCACCGTGACAGAGCTGGCAGTGCGTGCGGTAGATCACGAGGCCGGGATCCTCTTCGGCCAGGGCGCTCCCGCCCGCCCCTGAGACGACGATCGCCAGCATGGCCACAAGTGGCCCGAGGTGGCCGCGGCAGCCGGTTGTTGAGCATCCTCGATCAATCATGCGGCGGTCTGCCTTCGCGCAACGCCGACTCAGGCAGGACGAGCGAAGACCAGCCGCCCAGCCGACGTCTGCAACGTGCTCGTCACGCTGGCTCGCACGGTGCGGCCGATCTGATCGCGGCCATTCTCGACGACCACCATCGTGCCGTCGTCGAGATAGCCCACGCCCTGATCGGGCTCCTCTCCCGGCTTCACGAGCCGGACACTCACGGCGTCGCCGGGTACGAACGTGGGCTTGAGGGCCATCGCCACTTCACCGACGTTGATGGCCGGCACCGAGCGGACCTCCGCGAGCTTCGCGGCACTGGCATCGATCGTGATCACCCGGCCGCCCAACTCCCGGGCAAGATCCACGACCCGGGTCTCGAGCGACAGTTCGTCGTGTGGCTCCTCCCGCGGGCTGATGACGTCGATGTCGATCGCCTCGTTGGATCGCAGTCTGGCCAGTACGTCGAGACCCCGACGGCCGCGGGTGCGACGCTGGCGGTCGGACGACTCGGCGGCGGCCTGCAGATCGTCAAGCACGAACGACGGCACGACGAACCGGCTCTCGAACACGCCCGCCTCTGCCAGTTCGACGATCCGGCCGTCGACAATGGCCGTCGTGTCGAGCACATTGGGCCGGAGTCCGCGGACGTCCCGCGCGAACTCGACGTAGGGAATGAGAAACCGGAAGTCGTCGCGGGTCTGGAGCAGCAGGCTCGTGCAGACATAGCAGAGCACGCAGCCGAGAATCAGCGGCAGCCACGCGCGGAGCGGGTCGTTGACGTTGAGCGGGAGCACCGGCGTCAGTGCCAGCATCGTGATGTAAGAGAGAAACACACCGACGACGAGGCCGAAGTAGACGGCCGTGATCGTCGTCAGATCCTTGCGGCGGATCAGGCTGTCGACTCCGATCACCGTGAGCGGCAGTGCGAGCATTCCCGCGAGCACGGCCCACGGGATCCACGTGGCGGAGGCCTGCACTGTCTGCGAGTCGAAGATGAGCACCGCGATGCCCACCGAGACCATCACGAAAATCGAACGGAGGATGAGGAGTGCCATCTCACACACCGCCGGCTCGATACCGGCCGATCCCAAGGACTAAGTCGGAGACGGGCCTGACGACCCCGCAAGAGTCTACCAACGGGCGAAAGCGAAGCCCATGACGGCAGTGCTGGTTGGCCCCACAGTGGCACGACGGTCTTTCGCCGCTCAGGGCTGCCCATGCCCCGGAGCCGGACGTTCGTGGCGCCCATCCTGGGCTTCACTCACTCGGATGCGGCCTGCGCTTCGCCATCCTGGCTGCGCTTGGCCGCATACGCCTGCTCGCGGGGCACGGGCAGCCCTTCGCTGAGTTCCGGCCCGTAGAAGCCGACCGGCCGTGAGGCCGCGGGCTGCCCTGCGTTTGGTTCTGGGCACATCCGGGGAATCACCCGCCGGCGACCCTGCGGCGGTGGTCGATTTCCAGATACCGGTCGGTCATGCCGGCGAGGTAGTCGGCCACGCTGCGGCGGACACCGAATGCCTCCGCCCGCTGCTGGTAGCCCGGGGGCATGTCCTCCGGGTGGGAGACATACCACTGGAAGAGCTCGGTGAGCTTCTGCTGGGCCGGGACCCGCACCGCCAGCACCAGCTCGCTGCGGTAGACCCGCTCGAAGAGGAATCGCTCCAGCTGCCGCTTGCCCGCGGCGATCTCGGCCTGATGCGCGACGAGCCGGCGGCCGGCGGCGGGCCCTTGGCCTCGGAACACCTCGCGAACCCGAGCGGCCGAATCGACGCCGAGCGATTCGATGGCAGACCGCGTTTCATGGATCAGTCCGGCCACCTGGAAGTCGACCAGTTCGTGCAGGATGGCCCGGCGGGCCTCGACTCCCTCGAGCCGTCCATGTCGCTTCTCCACCCGGGCCGCCGCCTCGCCGACCAACGGCAGGGCGGCGAGTTCATCCAACGTGACCAGCCCCAGCTCCACGGCGTCGTCGGCGTCGTGCGTATCGTAGGCGATCGAGTCGGCCGCATCGACGACCTGCGTCTCGAGGAGCGGCGCGGGAGCCGTGCCGTCTTTTTTTCGAGTGGCCTGCGCGTCGAGGACCTCGCGGGAGAGATTCAGCCCGGGGAAATCCGGGTAGCGGGATTCGAGAACCTCCATGATGCGCAGCGCCTGCGCGTTGTGGTTGAAGCCTCCCTCGTCGCGGAGCAGTTCTGCGAGCGTGTCCTCGCCGGCGTGGCCCAGTGGCGGATGGCCGATGTCGTGCGCGAGCGCGAGTGTCTCGACCAGATCCTCGTTGAGGCCGAGCGCCCGGGCCAGCGTGCGGGCAATGCTCGTCACTTCGAGCGTGTGCGTGAGCCGACTGCGGTGGTAATCGCCGTGGTATCCGGTGAAGACCTGCGTCTTGTGCGCGAGTCGGCGAAATGCCGCGGAATGAACGATGCGGTCGCGGTCGCGCTGGTAGGGGCTGCGAAAGGGATGAGGTTCCTCCGGGTGGATGCGGCCGGCCGAGTCAGCCGCATGCATCGCCCAGGGCGCGAGCGTCACGGCCTCGCGGGTGCGCCAGTCGGGACGGCTCCAGAGCGGGGGGCCCGAGTCGATCATGAAGGCGCCTCCGCGGCGGCGGTCGTGAGCTGATCCCAGAGGGCATCGAGCGATTGCGGCAGCACGCGCACGCCCGCCACGGACGGCATGAAGTTCACGTCGCCGCTCCACCGGGGCACGATGTGCCAATGCAGATGCCCGGGCACGCCGGCCCCGGCGACATGTCCGAGATTCAGCCCGACGTTGAACCCCTGTGCCTGCATGCACCGCTCGATCGCGCCGCACCAGGCGGCGATCCGCTGCTGGAGATCGAGGAGCTGCGCGTCGGCGAGGCCGGCCAGCGTCGCCCGATGGTCGAGCGGGGCGACGAGCAGGTGGCCGTTGGCGTAGGGAAAGCGATTGACCACGACGACGCTCAGGGGCGTCCGCTCGATCACGCCGAGGATCCTGTCGTGGGCGGCCGCCGCCGCGGCGGCACGGCAGAGAAAGCAGGAGTGGTCGGCTCCGGGCCGCCAGTCGTGCACGTCGACGGCAGATGCTCCGCCGTCGGCCCCCTGCACGTAGCCCAGCCTCCACGGTGCCCAGAGACGGTCGATGTCCATGCCGAATAGCCTAGCCGAAACCGCCGCGGGGAATCGCCGGTGATTCCGGCGTTCGGTATCCGGGGCGGGTGTCTTAAGATTGGTCGCGGTCACTTCCCCCCCGCGGTCCACCCCTAGTTCACCTCGTCGAGACAGCCTGTGGAATTCAAGGTCGCACTCGAGGTCTTCTCCGGGCCGATGGACCTCCTGCTCTATCTCGTCAAGAAGCACGAGGTGGACGTGACGGAGGTGCCGATCGCGGCCATCACGTCGGAGTTCATCGCCTACCTCGACGTGCTCGAGGATCTGGCGATCGACCAGGTGGGAGAGTTTGTCGAGCTGGCCAGCGTACTGCTCGAGATCAAGGCCCGGGCGCTCGTGCCGCGTCCGGAAGAGACGGAGGAACCGGTTGAACTCGTCCGCGAAGATCTCGTGCAACGGCTCCTCGAGTACAAGCAATACCGCGACGCCGCCACGATGCTGGAGGACCGGGCGCGGCAGTGGGAGCTACGGTTCGCAAGGCACGCGGCCGACGAGCCGGCGGTCCGCATCGGTCCGGCGGAAGTGACGATCGGCGACGTGCAGGTCTGGGACCTCGTCGGCGCCATGTCGCGGGTCATGGCCAAACGGGAGAAGCGGCGGCCGCGGCAGATCGTCCAGGACGACACGCCGATCGAAACCCACGCCGCCCGGATCGAGGCGATCGTGGCCGAACAGGGCAGGGTGGCATTCACGCAGCTGTTCGACGACGATATGCCGCGGTCACGAATCGTCGGCATCTTTCTCGCGGCGCTCGAGCTGGTACGGTGCGGCAGAATCGCGACCCGCCAGGATCGGCTGTTCGACGAGATCTGGCTCGAGGCCGCGACCACCTCGCCCGCCACGCCGCGGCCCATGCATTCTCCCACCACGACCCCTCCGACCACGACCGCAGATCCCGCATGATCGACAACTCACCGTTCCGCACCCTCGTGCACAAGGGGCTCACCATCGAGGGCTATTCGCGGGCGGCCGTGCAGAGCTGCTGGCGGATCCCGGAACTCAAGCTCGGCTTCGACCTAGGCTCCCAGCCATGGGGCTTCATGGCCACGTCGACGTGGTTCATCACCCACACCCACCTCGACCACATCGCGGCGCTCCCCGTCTACGTGGCGCGACGGCGGATGATGAAGATGGAGCCGCCCACGATCTACCTTCCCGAGTCGGCGATCGAACCGATCGAGAGGCTCCTCAAGGCGGTGTCGCGGCTCGACCGGGGGCGGTTGCCATGCACGCTCCTGCCGGCCAGACCGGGCGACGAGATCGAGCTCTCGCGGGAACATATCGTCACCGTGTCGAGCACCTGCCACACGATCCCGAGCGTGGGCTACGTCGTCTGGGATCGGCGTCGGAAGCTCAAGCACGAATACCAGGGGCTGCCAGGCGACAAGATTCGCGATCTCAGGCTCTCGGGCATCGATGTGACGCACGAGATCCGGGCCCCGCTGGTGGCTTATCTCGGCGACAGCTCCCCCGAGGGTCTCGATCGCTGCCCCGCGATGTTCGAGGCCATGATCCTGATCACCGAACTCACCTTCGTGGCCCACAGCCATCGCAAGGAGAAGATTCACAAGTTCGGCCACATGCACCTCGACGACCTGCTCTCCCGGCGGGAGAAGTTTCGCAACGAAGTGGTGATCGCCACGCATTTTTCCACCCGCTACACCGACGACCGCATCCGTCGGACCCTCGCCAAGAAGCTTCCCGACATGCTCGACGGCCGGCTGCACGTCTGGCTGTGACGCTCGCTCGCCCAACCCGGCCTCGGGCTCCCGTGCCC
>JAUMAF010000124.1:0-6710 GCA_032117045.1 Pirellulales bacterium
ATTCGCGGGCACATCATCGACGCGGCGGGCAACAGAATGGCCACGGGCACGAGGTGGGACTCGCTCCTCTCCAACTCCCACTGGTATGTGCCCGAGGAGAACCTGCTCGCCTACATGTCGAGCAGCACAAGCTTCACCACGCCCCCGCCGGTTTCGCTCTGGGACCAGACGCTCTGGAGTCTGGGGACGGCGACGGACGGCCGGTTCACGGGCTCGTCCCAGGCGACGTTTTACGTCTCGCCCGAGAACTCCCTCGGCTCGACCACGTCGATCGTCGGGCTCGCCACCGAGTTTGGCGAGATCCGGATGCGGTTCACGCCGACCTCGGGCGGCAGCCCGGTCATCGGCGTCGGGCAGTTCCGCGAGGTCAATGGCACGACCGCGATACAGATGCAGATGATCTCCGGTCAGGCCGGTGAGGCGTACACCACACACTGGGCCTACATGCTTCCCTACGACCCGGGCAGTTTCACGCCTCCCGACCCGCGACCCGACGCTGACCTCACCTCGACCGAGTGGGCCTGGACCCCGGGCACCACCTGGGAGTACCAGAGCGATGAGCTCTTCGGCCCCGGGGGCGTGGGCAGCTTCACGATCACCAACTACCGCAACGGGTACTTCTGGGGCTCCGGCAGCGGCCCGGCAGGCACGCTCGGAGAGTCGTTCACGCAGCTTGGCTCGATCACGCCCGAGGGCAACGTGCTCTTCAACGTGCTCACGGGCCAGAGCGTGCCGACGTTGCTCACGCTCACCGGCCAGATCACCGGCGAACCGCTGACCGCCCGGATGGCCCTGCGGACCTACGAGTTTTCGGGGAGCGATCCGGCCTTCGGTGCGGTGGGGTACGCGGTGATCGTCCCGGAGCCTACGACGTAGCTGCTCGTGGCGATGGGACGTGGGGGTGCCAAGTCGTCGCTCCAGCTAAACCAGATGCGCTCTAGCGTTTGTGGTGGCCGAAGGCGCGGTCGGTCGCTTCCCAGACGGTGCAGCTGGGTGAATAGCCGAGCTGCTGACGGGAGGCGTCGATGTTGAACCAGTGATCGGTCGCCATTTCGGCGGCGAGGAACCTTGTCAGTGGCGGGTCGGATCTCAAGCCGCCGGCCTTCCAGACCGTTTCGGCCACGGTCGCGAGCAGGTGCGCGGTCGTGGTCGAGATTCGCCGGCGGACCGGCGGCGCATCGTGAAGGGCGAGCACGCGGCCGATCCATTCCCAGAGCGGCACGGGCGTGCCCTGGCTAAGAAAATACGCCCGGCCGCCGGCGGCGGGACGGTCGTCGAGCGCCGTGGCCGCAAGCACATGCGCCTCGACGCAATCATCGATGAACGTCAGATCGACGAGGTTTGTGCCGTCGCCCACCTGCACGAGCCGGCCGGCGCGGGCCCGCGCGAGGATCGTCGGCACGAGATTGGTGTCGCCGGGGCCGAAGATGAGGTGCGGCCGCAAGGCGAGCGTGCGCAGCGTATCGCCGTGGGCGGCGAGCACCGACCGTTCCGCGGCCGCCTTCGTTTCGGGATAGAGCGCGCGGTAGCGCGTCGGGTAGGGTGCGGATTCGTCGATGCCGCGGAGATCGTGGTCGGCTGCGACGACGCTCGGCGAACTTGTGAAGACGAGCCGCCGGACGCCGGCCGCGCGACAGGCCGCGATGACGCTTTCCGTCGCGCCGATGTTGCCGCGGACGAAGGCCTCGCGTGGCCCCCACATCCTCACGTGCGCCGCGGTATGAAAGACGCAGTCCACGCCGGCGAAGAGCCGCGACAAGCCGGTCACGGCATCCGGCTCGGCGAGATCCTGGATCGCCGTGCGAATCCCCTCGGCGTCGAGGGCCACATTCGCCCGTCGCCCGACGGCCGTCACGTCGTGGCCGAGATCGCGCAGCCGCCGGCAGAGCGCGCCGCCGACGAAACCGCCGCCGCCGGTGACGAGCGTCTTCATGCCCGGCCCATGTCGGTTGGGCTTCCTGCCACTGGCCCGGGTGCCGGCACCTCGGTCAGATGCTGCGTGGCGGCCCAGGCCGCGAGTCGATCGCGGAAGATCTTGGCGTTGTGCCGGGCATCGACCGGAAACGACGGATGGAAATAGATCCGCCGGATGGGCGCGGTCACCGGATCGGCGGCCCCGATCGTCCGCAGTTCGTCCGCGAGTCGGCGCCGCCCTGGTGCGTCGAGCGAGGGCGACCGCGGCTCGACGACGAGCGCCGGCATGCCGGCCACGCCGATCAAGGCGGTGCGGCTCACCTGCGGATGGCGGTTGAAGACGTTTTCCACCGGCACGCTGTGAAACGTCTGCTCGGCCGTGGTCACCACGTGGACCCGTCGGCCGCAGAAGTAGAGCTGGCCGTCGGCATCGAGATACCCCATGTCGCCCATGCGGTGCCACAGGCGGCCGCCTTCGTGAATCTTGCTGGCGGCGGTCGCCTCCGGACGCGCGAGATACTCGCGGCTCACGGTCTCGCCGCTGACGACGATCTCCCCGATCACCCGCTCCGGGCAGTCCACCAGCGGGCCAGTGGTCGGGCCGTCGGGCGGCTCGACCACGCGGAGTAAGACACCGTCGATGGCGCGGCCGACGGGCGTGCCCTGCTCGCCGGTCACCGCGAGCACGGGCGGATCCTGCCGCAATTCGGCGGCGGCCGCGATCGTCACCGGCAGCGCCTCCGTAGCGCCGTAGGGCGTGAAGCTCTCCGCCTGCGGGCAGGCCGCCCTCACCAGCTCGAGCGTGGCCTCCGAGACCGGCGCGCCTGCCATGAACACGCGTCGTACGTGCGGCAGCGATGTTCCCGTCTGCCGGCAGTATTCGGCGATCTTCGTCCAGAGCGTGGGGGAGCCGAACGACGTCTGGTTGCCGAGGTCGCGCATCACGCGAATGATCTGCCGGGGCACGAGCGCGAGCGGGCGGGCCGGGTCGAGCGGCGGGAAGATGCTCCCCACACCGAGCGCCGAGGTGAAGAGGCTGAAGACGGGCAGGAGCGGCAGGTCCTGTTCGCCCCCGCGAAAGCCAAACTGGTTGCGAAACACCGCGAGCTGCTCGGAGAGCATGCGGTTGGTGAAGATCACGCCCTTCGGGCGGCCGGTGCCGCCGGAGGTGAAGGCCACGAGCGCCGGATCGTCGGCCTGTCGCGCAACCGGCGGCAGCGCGGCGCCCGCGGAAACGAGCAGGCTTCGCAGACGCGTTGCGCCGAAGAGGGGCAGCCTTCCTGCGACGACGGAAAACCGCAGCGAGCGAAAGAGATCGGCAGCCTTGAGGCGCAGCAGGTGAGCCCTGGGCACGCCGATGAAGCCGCTGGGCTCGGCCTCCTTCATGCAGGCCACCACCGCCCCGACGCCCATGCCCGGATCGATGAAGACGGGCACAGCCCCACGGCCCATCACGGCATAGCTGAGCGCGAGAAAGTCGGCCCCCGGCGTGACGAGCATGATCACCCGCTCGGCCGCCCGCAGGCCGGCGGCCGCGAGCCCGCGCTCGTACGCCTGGATGCGGGCTGCGAGCGCCGCGAAGTCGATGGCGTCGTACCGCGGCCGGTCGCTCCCGCGCGGAAACGAGACTTTCGTCACCGCCGACACCCACGGCAGTGCCGCCGCCGCGGTCTGCAGGGCGCCGTAGAGGCCGCCACTTACTGGAGCGGAGCATCCGCTCGCCGGGGCATGGAGTCCGCTTGCCGAAGGCGTTGGCTCGCGGGCAGGGCTCGGGGGAGCCTCCCGCAAAAACGCCTCCACCGCGGCGATCGACTCATCGGGAGCGTCCTCGAGCACGAGATGCGAGGCATCCTTGATCTCCACGACATCGGCCTGTGGAAACCGGGCGGCCGCGCGGCGCAGGATGCCCGGATGAAAGCAGGGATCCTGCATGCCCCAGATGATCTTGACCGGCTTGTCGGCAAGTGCGGGCAGCCCGGCGATCATCTCGGCCATGAGCGGGGCGGTGGGGTGGGATTGCGAGAAGGGGATGTCGCGCACGAAGCCCCAGACGGCCCGGCGGGCGGCGGGGGTCTGGTAAGGGCGGTGGTAGCCCTGCGTGATTTCGCGCGGCAGGGAACGGACGACGCCGCGGGACGTGAGCAGCTTCACGAAGTGCATCGTGTGCTGCGTGAGCATTCGGCCGATCAGGGGCGAGGTCGCCCGACGGATGATGCCGGGGAGCAGGTCCATCTCGGCGAGCGTGGTATTGAAGTAGACGAGCCGCTCCACGTCTTCCGGGCGGCGCACCGCGAGGCCGGTGCCGATCGGGCCGCCCCAGTCGTGCATCACGAGCGAAAAAGAGCGGATCCTCAGTTCGTCGAACAGCGCCTCCAGGTGGTCGATGCGGTCGGCCGCGCGGAAGAGGACGTCGGCGGGCCGATCGGAAAGCCCGCAGCCAACATGGTCGGGCACGATCACGCGGTGGCGGTGCCTCAGGCTCGCGACCAGGTTGCGGAACAGAAAGCCCCAGGTGGGATTGCCGTGCAGGCAGACGACGACGGGCCCTTGCCCCTCGTCGATGAAGTGCATCCGGTGGCCCGGCCTGCGCGGGCCGTTGCCGCCGACCCCCTGGCCGACCGTGGCGAATCTGGATCGAAACGGATACGAGGGCCCGTAGGGGAACGAAGGCGGATCGTGATCGGCCCGGTGGGATGCGCGGTCGGGGGGCGGGAGTCCGCTCATGGCGACTACCACTCAAACCCGAGGAAGCGGGTGTTGAGCCCGCTGCCGAATGCGGTGAGCAGCACCTTCTCCCGGGGCTGGATGTCTTTCTCGTCGACGCCGATCGCGAGCGCCGCGGGCAGGGCCACCGAGACCATGTTGCCGTAGCGCTTGTAGATCGCGAAATCCTTGTCGAAGTCGAGGCCCATCTCGCGGTAGAAGGCCTCGTTGACCTGCCGGCCCACTTGGTGACAGAAGACGTGATCGACGTGGTCCTTCGACCAGCCGAGCGATCGGGTGACGTCGGGGAAGGCGCGGCCGCCGAGCTTCGCGGCCGCGATCATCAGCTGCGCCGCGTCGGAGGTCATGATCGGCGCGATCTCCTCGCCCTGGCCGACGCTGAAGTCGCCGTTGCCGATGCAGAGCTGATGATGCTGCGATGCCGAGCGGGCCACGCCGCCGACGAAGCGGTGGCCGCTGGTGGCGATGCTGTCGTGGCAGAGCACCGCCGCAACGGCGCCGCAGCCGAGCGTGAGCGTGGGGAGCATCTGCAGGAGCTTCTCGCGGGTGATGCCATGATCGCGGAGCAGTTGCTCGCAGGTGGTATGGACCACTTTCGAGATGTTTTCGCCGGAGCAGATGATGCCCGCCTGCACGGTGCCGGCCTCGATCAAATGGGCCAGCATGATCATCCCGTCGCTGAACCCGATGCAGGCGTTGGTGATGTCGAGCACGAGCGATTCCTCGGGGATGCCGAGGTTGTGGTGCACGAGGCAGGCGGTGGCCGGCTCGAAGAAATCCCGCGAGACGGAGCAGTTGATCAGGGCGCCGATCTGGTCGGGGCGAAACCCCGAGCGATCGAGGGCTTCGCGGGCGGCCACGGTGGCCACCGAGCTCGGCGTGACGTCGGTGGGCCACATGCCCCGGGTGCTGACGCCGCTGACCCGTTCGAGCGTGCCGGTCGGGATTCTCAGCCGCTGGTAGGCCGGCGCGATCCGTTCCTCGATCTCCGCGGAAGACAGGAGTGTGGTGGGGAAATGCAGGCCGAACGACTCGACGCAGACATGCTCAAACCGAAACGAAATCATCAAGTGCTCCTTCACTGCTCCGGGCGTCCGTTCGCGGGCGACCGGCCGGGCGTTCCGAAATGCTAATCGATTCCGCCGCCCGTCCCGGACCTGGGTGATCCGCGGGAAAGGCGGCCGCGGCACCCGCTTTCGCGACGTGCTCCGGCGACACGAGGCCGCCACACGGGTTGGCCGGGCCGCGACCGCACCTCAGGGTTCCCTCCGCAGGCACGGGCTCGACGCATCGAGGTACCTCGGCCCCCCCAAGTCGCGGGCATACGCGCTCTGGACCGATCCCGAGCGGCTCCTCCATCCCCAACCGTGAGGCCGAGGTGCTCGTCCGGCGTTGGCGGAACGCCCACACGACCGGCCGCCCACACGGGCCGCTAGGATAGCATTCTTCCCGCCCGGGAACCCGGCCGGCCCAGACAACGGCGCTCTTGCCTCTCGATGCCCAAGCACCCGCTCAGCGGGAGGTTCCGCTGCGTGAAAGGTCTGCGAGCGACGCTCTGGATCGGCGGGTGGGGGATGTTGGTCCTCACGTCAGCAGTCGTCTTTGCCGCTGCCCCGAGCCGAGCGGGCCGGACTTCTGACAACCTCGTGCCCGTGACCGTGCAACTGAACTGGCGCCATCAGTTCGAGTTCGCCGCCTTCTACGCCGCGCAGGTGCGGGGCTATTACCGCGAAGCCGGGCTGGACGTGCGGCTGATCGAGGGAGGGCCGGACATCGACGCCGTCGGTGCGGTGCTCGCGGGCCGCGCCGATTTTGGCGTGGCCAACTCCGGACTCATGATCACACGTTTCGAGGGCAAGCCGGTGGTCGTGCTCGGCGCGATCATGCAGCACTCGGCGATCTCGCTGCTCGCGTCGCGCGACAGGGGCATCGACAACGTCCTCGACTTGGATGTACTACTACGTTAGCTCAAGTGGAATCGACCCGCATGAGTTCGTCATCGATCGGCCGATTGCAGATGGGGCAATGATGTGAGAAGCAGAGCAGAAGCGATTGAAGGAGCCGGCGCACAC
>JAUMAF010000125.1:0-3231 GCA_032117045.1 Pirellulales bacterium
ACCGTGGCCGTAGAGGATGGCGGGCACCAGGCCCTGCCTGCGGAGCCGGCGGCTCTCGCGGGAACCAGTGCCCTTGCGGAGGCTGACTTCGAACGTGTCGCTCATGGGAAAACTCTGAGGGAGGAGGACCGAGGAAGCCCATGAGTGTGCCATCTGCGGTTCGTTCCGCAAGTCGCGGCTTTTTCCAGCCGCAAACGGCAGGGGCTCGGTGGAAGAACGGGGCCACGGAGGACGAATCCCGAGTCCCCGTGCCAGCCGAACGCCCGTGAGGCCTCGGGCTCCGGTACAAGCCGACCGGCCGTGAGGCCGCGGGCTGCCCTGATGCGCGGCTCGGGGCTGCCCATGCCCCGAGAGCCGGACGTTCGTTGCGCCCATCCTGGGCTCCACTCACTCGGATGCCGCCGGCACGTCGCCATCCTGGCTTCGTTTGGCGTCATACGCCGGCTCCGGGGCACGGGCAGCCCCTCGCTGAGTTCATGTCCGTGCCAGCCAACTGGCCGCGAGGCCGCGCGTTCCAGTCCAAGCCGACCGGCCGTGAGGCCGCGGGCTCATGTGGCTCGCGCCCCCGGCACCCCGTTACTGAAACATCATGCTCACCGACTCGTTGCGGTGGATCCGCTTGATCGCTTGGCCAAGGAGGCTGGCGACCGAGAGCACGGTGATATTGCCGAGCATCTTCCCCGGAGTGAGCGGGATCGAGTCGGTGATGATGATCTTGTTGAAGGGTGCCTGCTTGAGTCGCTCGATCGCCGGGCCGACAAGCAGGCCATGGGTCGCGGCGGCGTAGATCGCCTTGGCGCCGTGCTTGCTCACCACGTCGGCCGCGCCGCAGATCGAGCCAGCCGTGCTGATCATGTCGTCGAACAGGATCGCCGTCTTGCCCTCGACGCTCGCGCCGATGATGTTGGCGCTCTTGGTCGTGTCGGCTGAGAGCCGCCGCTTGTCGATGATCGCCAGCGGAGCGCCGATCCGGTTGGCGTGGCCCACGGCCCGTTTGATGCCCCCCTCGTCCGCGCTCACGATGACGATGTCTTCCCGGGGGATCTCGAGCGACTGGAGATGGTTGTTGAGAACGGGCGCGGCGTAGAGATGATCCACCGGCACATCGAAAAAGCCCTGGATCTGGGCTGCGTGCAGATCCATGGCGAGTACCCGATCGGCGCCGGCGCGGGTGATCAGGTTGGCCACGAGCTTGGCAGTGATTGGCACACGGCCGGCATCTTTACGGTCTTGGCGGGCGTAGCCGAAGTAGGGAATCACCGCCGTGATACGAAACGAGCTTGCCCGCTTGAAGCTGTCGATCATGACGAGCAGCTCCATGATGTGCTCGTTGACCGGCGGGCTGGTCGACTGGACGATGAACACGTCGCGTCCGCGAACGTCCTCGTCGATCTTGCAGGAGATCTCTCCGTCGGGGAACCGCCCCAGCGAAATCTTGCCCATGGGCAGATTGAGGTAGCGGCAGATGTCCTGCGTCAGCGCCGGATTGGCCGGGCCGCTGAAGATCTTCAGATCGTTCATGTGTGATCGCTCGAAAGGCGACGGGGTGGCTGCGGCGAGCCGCGGCCGGAATCAGCACTGTGACCGCGCGCTCACCCGCCTTCAAGCCACCTGCATGGCTCCGGGGCGGGACGGTATCCTGACGCGGTCTTCGCCCGGCGGCACGGCGGCGGTCGGCGATCAGAGTCCGCTTGACACCCCTGGAGAATGCCCATGTCGTCGCAGACACTGCAGCTCATCACCTCGCATCGTGGGGCCTCGTTTCCGGCGGCAGATCGCGTCGATGTATCGCTCGGTCGGCTGGCGGTGCGCACCCGGCGGCTCTCCGGCGGCCTGCGGGAGGGAGTGCTGCTCGTGGAACTTGTCGCGGGCGACACGAAGGTCTTCGTCCTGCCCGACCGCGGCCTGGGCCTCTGGAAGATGATGGCGGACGGCGTCGAACTGGGCTGGCAGTCGCCGGTGCATGGGCCCGTGAATCCACGGTTCGTGCCCCTCGCCGATCCCTCCGGCCTCGGCTGGCTCGACGGCTTCGATGAACTCGTGGCTCGATGCGGACTGGTGAGCAACGGCGCTCCCGATTTCGACGCCTCAGAACGGCTGTCGCACGGGCTGCACGGCCGGATCGCCAACCTGCCGGCCCACCATCTCGACGTCACGCTCGACGAGGCTGCCGGCACGATCACGCTCACCGGTGCGGTCGACGAGACGCGATTCCTGGCGCATGCCCTGCGAATGACGACATCGCTCACGCTCCATGCCGACCGCCATCGCGTGGCCTGGACCGACAGCGTGAAGAACATTTCCGACCGGCCGGCCACGATGCAGATGCTGTATCACGTCAACTTCGGGCCGCCGCTGCTCGGGCCCGGGGCAGAACTCGTGGCCGCGATCGAGGAACTCGCGCCGCGTGACGCCGCGGCCGTGGCCGATGCGGCCACGTGGGATCGCTATGTCTCACCACTGGGGGGCCGGGGTGAGCAGGTGCACTTCGCCCGGGTCAAACCTGGGGCCGACGGTCTGGCCATGGCGCTCTTGGTGGGGCCGGATTCCCGAAATGCGGCGAGCCTCTCGTGGCGGGCGGAAACACTTCCATGCTTCACGCTCTGGAAGAATCAGGGGGGACTCGCGGACGGCTACGTGACGGGTCTGGAGCCGGGCACGAACTATCCGAATCCCCGGTCGTTCGAGGAATCGCAGGGTCGGGTCGTGCCGCTCGCCCCGGGGGCGAGCATCCGCTTCGACCTGGCGATCGAGCATTTCGCGGGGGCCGCGATCGATGCGGCGCGGCAGCGGATCGTGGGAGGAGGAAAGCCGGTCATCCATCCGCAGCCGAAGCCGGGCTGGAGCAGGGCCTGACAGACGCGGAGCACCCGGCGCGTTCTCGACGGCTCGCCCGGAAGGCGAGCCTTCTTCGACAAGCCCGCCGGGGGCATGGATGCCCCGGCGGGCGTGAAGTGGAGGCGAGGGGAGTCGAACCCCTGTCCCGTGATGTTTCAGCACGAACGTCTACGTGTGTATCCGGTCGATTTGAGTCTCGTCCGCGCGTCCCCGGCCGGCAGGGTGCGTCGCAGACCAGCCCGGAACTTTTTTGACCCCGGCCGTACCAGGCGGTGAACCGGGGCGAGTCGGATTTGGCGACCGATTGGGAGGCCCTTCCGACTGGGGCCATCGCTCGGGGCTACTTAACTAAGCAGCCAGAGAAAACTGAGCTTCGGCAATTGAAGCTTTGGT
>JAUMAF010000126.1:0-2144 GCA_032117045.1 Pirellulales bacterium
GTTGCCGTGCACGAAGATCACGAGCGGTCGGGTGGGGTCATCGAGCAGACCTGCCAGATCGGCCCGCTCCCAGCGGCCCGCCATGCGGCGCTCGACATCGAACTGGGCCCGTCCGGGCAGCGCGCAGATTCCTGGCAGCCGCCGGGTGCTCACCAGCCATACGTCGGTGTCACCGCAGACCGCCTCCGGAGAGGTGCGAGCGGGAACGGCGGCGGCAACCGCCGGCCAGATCGTCGCCACAGCCAACAGCAGTCCCGTGATCGCGGCCCGCGGGCGTCGCGGCTGCGCAGGGCGGCAGGGGGGCGTCGCGTTCCGGAGCCGGATCGTCACCTGCGACGTGATCATGAAGCGGAGCATGGAAACGCGAATCGGGAAAGCAGTGTGGGAGAGCATGGGCACGAGTGATGAGTTGCCGCCGGCGGTCACGCTGCAACTCTAGCACCGGATGCTGCACCATCTTTCGCAGTCGGAAAACATGGTGTCGGGCCGCACGACCCTCACCATCGGCGGCTGCGTCACGACCGCGCCCCCTGACGAAGCGTCTGGCAAGAATTCCTCCGTCCCGGCGTCCCGCCTCGAAACCATGAGGTAGGGTTCTCTTGGCGTCGTCGAAGACGGCGCTGCGAGTGCGGCAATCAACCCGCCTCTGCCCCGTCAGCCTGCGGTGGAGAATCTCATCATGGCGCGTACAATGTGTCTGGCGATCGCGGTCCTAAGCTTGGCGGCGGCGCCGGGCTGCAGCAGTTGCTTCGGTGGTGCGAGCAGCTGCCGCCGGCCGTCCTTCATGGAGTTCCGATCCTGCGGCGCCCCGGCCGCCACGCCGTGCGCGGCACCGGCGGCTGACTGTGGCCCAGCCTGTGCCCCTGCCTGCGAGCCGGCCTGCGAGCCGGCCTGTGGTTCCGCATCGCCCTGCTGCGAGGGTGGCGGCCAGGGCATGTCGATGCCGGGGCAAGTGATCGGCCAGCCGGGCACCTTCAGTTGATCGGCCGCGATGACGGTGGCCGGAGGGGCTGCCGTCGCGTCATCGCCACCCCGTCTCCCTCCGGTGACGCGCCGTTCACGCCGGCCACGCGTCGGGTATGCGGCACGCTGTGTGTCTGCTCCCGATTCGAGCGGCTCGTCACCGGGGGGAGATCGCGTTTTCCCGGGCGGTATACTCGCCGGCTCGCCAACCCGGAGCCGCCATGTTCGAGTCGCTGACCGCGTCCCTTTCCTCCGCCATCAACTCCCTCCGCGGCCGTGGCAAGCTCACCGACGCCAACATGCGGGAGGGCTTGGGGGCGGTGCGAACCGCGCTCCTCGAAGCCGACGTCGCCTATGACGTCGCCGACGGCTTTCTGACCCGCGTCGCCGACGGCGCCGTGGGCGCGAAAGTGCTCGAGTCGCTCGATCCGGCGCAGCAGCTCGTCGGCATCGTGCATCAGGAGCTCATCGGCCTGATGGGGCCGGTCGACCACTCGCTGCACCTGCAGTCGGGCACGACGACGGTCCTCATGCTCTGCGGCCTGCAGGGCTCGGGCAAGACGACCTCATGCGCCAAGCTCGCCAAGAAGATCAAGGCGCAGGGCCTGGGTGTGATGCTCGTGGCTGCCGACCTCCAGCGGCCCGCGGCCATCGAGCAGCTCGCCGTGCTCGGTCGGCAGCTTGGTGTGCCGGTGCACACGCCTGCCGACATGCCCGCCGGCGGCACCGATCCGGTGGCCGTCTGCAACGCCGGCGTGGCCCGCGCGAAGAAAGAAAACATCTCTGTTGTCATCCTCGACACCGCCGGCCGGCTGGCGATCGACGAGGAACTGATGCGGGAGCTCGCGAAGATCGACCGCACGGTGGGCCCGGATCAGGTCTATCTCGTGGTCGACGCGATGACCGGCCAGGATGCCGTCCGCAGCGCCAAGGCCTTCAACGAGGCCCTCGAACTCGACGGCGTGATCATGACGAAGCTCGACGGCGACGCCCGCGGTGGCGCGGCGCTTTCGGTGAAGAGCGTGACGGGCGTGCCGATCAAGTTCATCGGCACCGGCGAACAGATCGAAGCCCTCGAAGACTTCCATCCCGACCGGATGGCGGGGCGGATTCTCGGCATGGGCGACGTCGTCTCGCTCGTCGAGGAGGCGCAGCGGAAGTTCGATCAAGACGAGATGAAG
>JAUMAF010000127.1:0-5600 GCA_032117045.1 Pirellulales bacterium
CCTCCATCTCGCCACCACCACCGGCCGCTGCGGCCATGGGCATGAAGATGCGCGCCCCGCCCTGTCCGCCGGGCTGGTCCTCGGCTGCGAGGTATCCCACGGCGAGTTCCTCGACCGCGGTGATCGGCGAGTTGAAAGCCCCGGCCGCGCCTTGGTTGGCCCGCTTGATGGCATCGCAGAGCAGGCCGTAGACCCAGAGCTCTTCCTGCGCCAGCAGCACTTGGGTTGTCGAAGGCGCCTTCTCCCAGCGGAAGGATTCGAATATCCGCCGCTGGTCCGCCGAGTTCCACGTGACGAGCGCCGTGCTCATCGCCGCGCCGCCGGGCCCCGGCATGCCGGGCCGCGGGCCAAACTCACCGCCAAACCCGGGCCGGCCACCCCGCGGTCCCATCTCACCTTCGGGTCCGCCGCCGGCCACGGAGCCCTCGAGCATCAGGTCGTCAGCGCCCATGCGAGCCGGCAGTTCGCGGACGAGGTCGGGCACCGTGTTCTGGTAGCGGAGCAGGAGCGGGCGGATGAGGATCGCACCTGGCTTGAGGTTCTCCGCCGCCTTCACAAACGCGTCGCCGAGTTTCGCGGGCCACACCCGCAAAAACTTCTGGTCCTCCCAGAAACGCGTCCATTCAGCGAGCGTTTCCGCTTGGATATTCCGGGTCTGGGCCTCGACCGCCTCAGACCAGCCCTCGTTGGGATGCTCGGCAATCCCCTGCACGCCCTTGAGTGCCGACACGCGGCTCTCGATCTGAGACTTCTGTGCGGTGATCCGCGAGTCGAGGCTGCCCGTTCCCATGAACAGGAGCGGCACGAGCACCAGCGGCACGATGAGCGCCAGGATCCAAAAGTGGTATTTGGCAATTGCCGCGACGTAGGGCCGAATCTGTTCGGGAAGTTGTGGCATGGTGGTGTCGACCGGGGCCTCAGGGAGCGGCTTGTTCCACCGCAGCGTCGGCGGCGGGTGGCGGGAGCTTTGAGCCGGGCGTGGTGGGCTTCCAGACAAACTGCAGAATGAAGTCGTACCGTTTCAGATCGATCAGGCCGGATGAAGCGTCGGCTGCGGCCCCGGTTCCACCTTCGAAGCCGGGCCCACCAGGAAAGCCGGGCCTGCCGGGAAACCCGGGCCCACCAGTGATGCCCGCTGCCGCCTGCGCCGTCTGCACCTGCACCTTGCGGATCGGCGACGACAGCACGAGCACCGGATAGCCGATGCCGAGGTCCGCAACGGGTACCGACTCGCCTGACTTCTCCCCGGCCGCGACGACCACCTCGTCGCCCTTACCGAGCAGGTTGCGAACGATCGTCGTCCTCACAAACTGCTCTCCCTCGTTGCCCTGTTCCTGATTGTGGAAGTGGTGACCGGTGATCTGCACCACCCAGCCCTGCCCAGAGGGCCCCGCGACCGCTCCGCCGCCGGCTGCGTTCGGGTCAACCGCGGCTGGATCTGGCACCGTGGTCTGGTCGGCCGGCGGCTGGTCGGGCTGCTCGGCGGCTGCGGCTGCCGGAGGAGCGGCCTCGCCCCCTTCCTCCTTCTCGAGTTCGGCGAGGGTTTCCGCCCAGTTGCCCTGCACGCCGGTAAACCAGGTGGCGAGGTCGGGAAAAAACTGCAGGTCGAGACTGTCGACGTGAATCTCGCGGCGATCGCCCGGATGATCGGGAACCTGTCCCTCGGGATCTCGTGGCAGGAGCGACGTCACGGCCCGCAGCATGTCGAGCGACTGGAATCGCCGCTCCTGCACCTGCACGAGGTACTGCTGCCAGGCGGCGGTCTCGGTCTGCTTCTGCTTGGTGGCTTCAAGGGCCGACACGGCCGCCGCTGACCGCGACTTGGCCTGATCCGCCCCGGCGAACGCCTGCGTATATTTTGCCGGGGCGTAGCTCTGCCAGGCCAGGAACATGCCCGCGAAGTTGACGACCGCCGCGGTCAGCAGTCCGAGCATCGCCGCCACCGCCCAGGGCTTCTTCTGCGCGATGAGCCGGTCGCGGACGATCTCCTTTGGCACGAGGTTCGTCCGCAGATCGGATCCACCGGCCGCCTGAAGCGCGAGACCATAGGCCGTGCCGAACGCCAGGCGATTCTCGCGGAAGGCGGTGGCCGTCGTCGCCGCCCCGTCCAAGGCGTTGAACTTCTCGAGCCGCTGCACGTCCATCGCGAGTTGCTTCGCGACGAAGTCCGATAGCCCACGGAGCTTCGCGGCATTGCCCACCAAAAGCACTCTGCCGATTTTCAACGACTTGTCGACGCTGCCGAAATAGGTGAGCGACCGCTGGACTTCCGAGGCAAAATCACCAAACACGGGCCGCATCGCCTTGAAGACGGCCCGGGGATCGGCCGCCCGGACGGCGTTCCGCTTCTCCTGCTCCGCCTTCTGGAAGGTGAACTGCATCTCCTTGACGAGGGCCTTCGTGAAGCTGCTGCCGCCGATCGGGATGCTTCGCTGCGACACCTTGAGCCCGTTGCTCACGACGATATCCGTGGAGTCGACACCCATCGCCACCAGCACGACGGAGGCGGGCGGGTTGTCGGGATCGATCGATGCGGGCGCCGGCAACTGGTCGAACATCACCATGTTGGCCAGAGCGATGGGCTGGAGCTGGAGCACATCCACTTCAATGCCCGCGTTGACAAGAGGCGCCAGAGCCTTGTTGACCTGCTCCTTCTTCATCGCGAACATCGCCACTTCGGCATCCATCACGAAGCCGCTTTCCTCGATCCCGCCGGCAAGCCGCTGCCAGTCCCACACGACCTGGTCGAGCGGGAACGGAATCTGCTGGTTGGCCTCGTACTTGACGATGTCGGGGATCTTCTTCGCCTCGATGGGCGGCAACTTGATGAACTTGGCGAGGCCCGCCTGCCCCGGCGCGGCGACGGCGACGCGGTCGCCCTCGAGCGAGTGTCGCGACATCAACTCCTCGATCGCCGCCCGCACCAGCTCCACCGGATCGGCTTCCGGCTGCGAGAGCATCATCGGGTATTCGATGTACTCACACGTGTCGGCGATGAGTTTGCGGGGGTCGGTCGGCGAAATCTGGCAGCGCAGGGCCTTCAGGCCGCACTTGCCGATGTCGATTCCCCAGGCGTACGGACTGCGGGCCATAGGGGCCTTGTTCCCGGTGCGTAGATGGTCGGAAGGTGGGCCGGGAAAAAACGCGGAGTTCGTCGGGCGAAATCCCGCCCACAAAACACTTTACGAACGCTCTCCGGGGGGTGTCAAACGGCCATCGCGGCGAACCGCCGGGAACGGCTCGACGATCCACTACACTCGCAGGCTATGCCGCCCGAACGCCTGACGGTCTTTCTGCCCTGCCACACGCTCGATGACTTTCCCACATGGCTCGACGAGACGGAGGCCGACGATCTGCTGGCGGCGTGGACGGCCGCCTGGCATCCCTGGCTGATCGTGTCGGCTGGTGGGTCGCCCCGGTGGGCGAGCATCGACCTGCCGATTGCCGATGGCCCGCTGCTGGGCATCGTGCCCTCCACATGGGACGACCGGTTTGCCGCCCAGTTCGAGGCCACGGCGGCCGCAGGGTCGCTCTTTGTGCGGCGCGTCTCGGGCTGCGAGGCGATGACTGCCGCGGCGGCCAGGCTGGCCGACGGCCCGGCAACCGAAGGCCCGCTCCCCGGTGAGCCCCATGCCGACGACTTTCGGGCCCTCGGGCTTGCAACGCTCCTGGCCCAACTCCTCGCCCGGCGGATGCGATCCACGATCGATCTCGAGTCGAGCGGGTTTCCGGCGGCCGTCCTCGCGGCGGCTCGTGCCGCAGTCGCCGGCGATGCCGAGGCGGCCCGCTCGTCCCTCCAGGAAGCCTTCGACTCACTTGCCGCCTCCAGGTCTCACTTCTATCCCGTTGACTCGTGGGTGGTCGATCTGGTGCTCGTCGCCTCCACGACCAGCGGCGAATCGCTGACGGCAGTCCTCGAAGCGCCGGTGCCCGTGTCGATCGTCGCCACCGGGATCACGATCGAGGGCCTGGCCCGCGGACAGCCCGAGGCCATCGCCGAGGTGCGGATGGCTGTGGCCGAAGGTCGCCTTGGTCTCTGTGGCGGTCGCGACGACGATCTGCCGCTCGATTCCTGCACGCCGGAGCAGGTACAGGCGTCGTTTCTCCGGGGGCGGGCCGCCTGGCGGGAGCATGTGGGCGAAGTCCCCAAGGCGTTTGCCCGCGTGACGGGGGGCGGGTCGGCGATCCTGCCGCAGATGCTTGCGGGGTGTGGCTGCACCGCCGGCATCTGGAGCCTCTTCGATGGTGGCGGGCTCCCCGACGTGGGCCGCGGAATGATCCACTGGGAGGCGGCGGGGAGCGGCGTGGAGATGCTGGCCGCGCAGCCACTCGACGCCCGGTCGGCCGCGACCGCGCTCTCGATCCCCGAAACATTGGGCGACGCCATGGACCGCGAGCACGTGGCTGCCCTGCTGTTCGCCCACTACGCCGGCACCGCGAGCCGCTGGCACGGCCTGATTCGCCGGATCGGCCGCTGGTCGTCGCTCCTGGGTACATTCGTCACTCCCGACGAGCTCGTCCGCCGCACCTCGGGCTCGGGCACATTCGTCTCGCTCGAGCCCGACGCCTTTCCGCCCACGTTGCCCCCGCCGTCCGCCGTGGCCGGCGAGGATCCCGTCGAGCGCGCGGTCGCCGCCGCCCGCGACGAGGCGCGGCGGATCGTGGCCGCGGCGCTGCCGTTCACCGCGGTTTCTGGTCCACGGTCGCCACCCGCCGCATCGGCCCCGCACACCGGTGGCCAGTCGCGGCCGGCGCGCGGCTGGCTGCCGCGCGGGCTCTTTGGTTCCGCCCCCGGCGATGCCGACCGCCTCGCGCTCGACAACGGCCTCATTCGGCTCGAGGCGCATCCACGCACTGGCGGCCTGCTGTCGCTCCGTCGCCCCGCGGATCGCGGCAATCGCCTCTCGCAGCAGCTGGCCGTGCGCACCACGCGGCCTGCCGCGGCAACGGGGGGCGCGTGGGAAGCGGCCGAAGACCGTGCATCCTTCACGGCGATGGTCGCCGAAACGGTGGCTCGCGAGGCCACTGCGGGCCATGAGTCGCTCGTCGCCCGCGGTCGGCTCGTCGATGCCGACGGCGGCACGGCCGCGCGGTTCACGCAGCGGCTCTCGGTTGCCGAGTCGCTGCCGCTGGCGGTGATCGACCTCGAGGTGCGGCTCGAACGAGCGCTTGCGGGCCCCCTTCTCGAAGCCCATGTGGCCGCCCGGTTTGCCTGGCATGAAAATGAACACGTCGAGATCCGCCGCAGCCTCCACACCCAGTCGGTGGCCACGGAACGCAGCCGGTTTACCGCCCCACACTTCATCGAGATCGTGCCGGACGGAGCCAGGCTCGGGGCCGGCGATGCGATCGCCATCCTGACGGGTGGCCTGCCGTGGCATCTGCTCTCCAGCCCCCACGTGCTCGATACGGTGCTCGCAGGTGGCGCCGCGACGACGCTCACGCGGCGGCTCGCCGTGGGCATCGGCCTCGAGCGTCCCTGGGATGCGTCGCTCGCGCTGCTCGCCGAAGCCCCGCTCGCCTGCCGCATGCCGGGGGTGCCGGCGAATGTGCGGGTCACGATCCTCGACTCCGTCATCGCCGACGGCCGGCTCACCGGG
>JAUMAF010000128.1:0-14064 GCA_032117045.1 Pirellulales bacterium
TGAATTGCCCGGCTTCTACTGCGCAAATCTCGTGCCGAACAGGATTGCCATCCTGGGCTTCACTCACTCGGATGCCGCCGGCGCTTCGGCATCCTGCCTGCGCTTGGCGTCATACGCCGGCTCCGGGGCACGGGCAGCCCCTCGCTGAGTTCATGCCCGTGAAAGCCGACCGTCCGTGGGGCCGCGGGCTGGGCTGGGCTGGGCTGGGCTGGGCTGGGCTGGTGCGCGACTGGTATCAGGCCTTGTCGAGAGCCTGCGCGAGATCGGCCACGAGGTCGTCGGCGTCTTCGATGCCACAGGCCAGACGGACCATGTTGTCGGGAATGCGGAACGCGGCCCGTTCGGCCGGCGTGTAGTTCCAATAGCTCATCACGAGCGGCTGCTCGATGAGCGACTCGACGCCGCCGAGGCTGGGCCCAATCCGCGGGATCCGGACGGCATCGATCACGTTGGCCGTCTGCCGCCAGTCGGCATCCTTGACAAGGAAGGTGACGAGGCCGCCGCAGCCCCTCATCGTGCGGGCGGCGATGTCGTGGAACGGATGGCTCTCGAGCCCAGGGTAAAACACCCGCTCCACCCGCGGATGCTCTTCCAGGAAGCGCGCCACGGCCAGACCGTTGGCGTTGTGCCGCTCCATGCGGAGCGCGAGAGTCTTGAGGCCGCGCTCGAGCAGGTAGGCGTTGTGCGGGGAGTTCACGCCCCCCATGATCCCGCGGAGCCGGCGGACCGGCTCCATGAGTTCGGTCGAGCCGATCACGGCCCCGGCGAGCAGATCGTTGTGGCCGCCGAGATACTTCGTCGCCGAATGGAGCACGAAGTCGACTCCGCCATCGAGCGGCCGGAGGTTGAAGGGCGTGCAGAGCGTGGCGTCGATGAGGGTGAAGACGCCGCGGCGGCGGCCGAGGTCGGCGAACCGTGCGATGTCCACAACGCTCAGGTGCGGGTTGGTCGGCGACTCGCTGATCAGAAACTTGGTCTTCGGGCTGATCGCGGCCTCCATCGCCGCGTAGTCGCAGGTGGCCACTTCGCGGAAGCCCACACCGAATCGCGTGAGGTGCTTGCGGCAGAACTCCCGGCTGCGGTGGTAGCACTCGTCGAAGAAGACGACCTCGTCGCCCGCGTTGAGGTGCGCCATCAGGAGGCCGACCAGCGCCGCCATGCCGCTGGAGAAGAGAGCCGCCGACTCGCCACCTTCGAGGGCCGCGAGTTTGTCCTCGACGACGCGTTCGCCCGGGTTGCCATAGCGGCCGTACTCCTCCCGGGGCTGCTTCTCCTCGATGAAGTCGATGATCGACTGCGTGTCGGGAAAGGTGTAGGTGCTCGACGCAAAGATCGGGTCGGTGAGCGAGAAGCCCGGCTTTTGCCGGGCTTCGCCGGCATGCACCGCCGTCGTGGAGGGGCCGGGCCGTGAGGCTCCTGTCGGGGCTCCCGGCGTCGTCGTGACGGTCTGCGACCGTGCCGGGTCGGGGGCGTCGGTCGTGAGCATGCCGTGTCCTGCGAAGGCGGTTTTCATCCGTCGACGCGAGTGTAGTCGGCCCCCGGTGGGTCAACAAGGAACGCGGCGGAGCGACGAGGTGCGTCGGTGGGCTTCTTTCAGGGGCGGCTGGTACACTTCCGCCGTTTCATCGTGGCGACCGGCCCGCCCGCCGCCGCCGGAGTCGTGCCTCGGGAATCTGTGTCATGCGCCGCCGCCAGCGTTCATCCCGCGATGTCGTGGCCAGGCCGCGTCCCCTCTGGCCGCCACGACGGGTCTTCGTCGGTCTGGCATCGCTCGCCGCCGCCATCGTCATGGTTCGCATGGGCCTGCTCGAGCAGCTGGTCGGCGGGATCGTTGATGCGGCGGTCTGCAACATCATCACGCTGATCCTGTCCTTCGCCGCAGTGATGTCGGTGCTCGGGTGGTTTCTCGTTGAAAGCGGCTACTCGGCCCGGCTGAAGCAGGCCGTGGGACTCGGCCTGTTGGCGACCGTCGGCCTGGCCTGCGCGGTCTTCCGCATCGAGCGGGTGTCGGGCGATCTCGTGCCGCATCTGATGGTTCGCTGGGCGCCGTCCCGCGACCGTCTCCTCCCATCGTCCGGATCGACGCCCGCCGCCGTCGCCTCGGCCGCGTGGTCCGAGTCGCCGCAGGACTTTCCCCGGTTTCTTGGGCCCGATGGATCGGCGTCGCTCGCCGGGCCCGCCCTCGATCCCGATTGGGAGTCGCGGCCGCCGAAGCAACTCTGGCGGCGGCCGATCGGCGGCGGCTGGGGCGGCTTTGCGGTTGCTGGCGACCATGCGGTGACACTCGAACAGCGGGGTGACTCCGAGATCATCTCCTGCCAGACCGTGCCGACCGGAGACGTGGTGTGGACCGTGTCGGTGCCCGGTCGGCATGAGACGGTTTTGGGCGGCGTGGGGCCGCGTTCAACGCCCACGATCGTTGCCGGGATCGTGTACGCGACGGGGGCCACGGGCTGGCTGCATGCGATCGACGGCGCGACGGGGCAGGTCGTCTGGAAGAAGAACGTGCTCGACGATCTGGGCATCGATGCGGCGCGGCATGCCGACGCGGTGACCTGGGGGCGGGCGGGCTCGCCGCTGGTCACGGAGTCGCTCGTGATCGTGCCTGGCGGCGGTCCGCTGAAAGACGGCGGGGCCGTCTCGCTCGTGGCCTACGACCGCGGCACCGGTGTGCGACGTTGGCAGGGAGGCGAACAGCAGATCAGTTACGTCTCGCCCGAGCGTGTGTCGTTCGGCGGCCGCGTCGTGGTGCTCACCGTCAACGAATCAAGCGTTGCCGGACATGATCCCGACGACGGCCGGGAGCTCTGGAGGTTTGGCTGGCCCGGGCACTCCAACTCCGATGCCACCTGCTCGCAGGCACAGGTGGTCGACGAGCGGCGGCTCTTCATCTCCAAGGGCTATGGGGTCGGCGCGGCCGTGTTTGAAATGACACCGGGCGATGCCCCGGCGTTTGCGCCGGTCTGGGCGCAAACGGCCGCGCTCAAGACGAAGTTCACCAACGTCGCCATGCACGAGGGCCATGCCTATGGCCTGTCCGACGGCATCCTCGAATGCGTGGCTCTGGCCGACGGCACGCGTCGCTGGAAGGGGGGCCGCTACGGCCAGGGGCAGGTGCTGCGGGTCGGCGAGCTGCTCGTGGTGCAGGCCGAGTCGGGGGAGGTCGTGCTCGTGGACTGCTCGCCGGAGAAGCATGCGGTGCGGGGCCGTCTGGCGGCGATCGACGGCCAGACCTGGAACACCCTCTGCCTGTCCGGTAGCCGGCTGCTCGTTCGCAATGCCGAGGAGGCCGCGTGCTACGAACTGCCGCTCGTCGACGGACACGCCCAGCCATGAACGATCCACACGCCAGCACCGCGGAGAACGCTGGCGGCGAGGCTGTCGAGCCGAAGCCCGACCTCGTCGGCCACACCGTGCTCGTGACGGGGGCGACCCGCGGGATCGGCCACGCGGTGGCGGTCGAACTCGCTGCGGCTGGTGCGAACGTGGCCGTGCATGGGCGATCACCCCAGTCCGTGGCAGCCATCGCGGCGGTCCTCGCCGCGCGGGGCCGGCATGCGGGCTCGTTTCTCGCCGATTTCGCCGAGGCCGGTGCGGCCGAGCGGTTCGTCGAGGAGGTCATCCGCGACATGCCGACATTCGACACCGTCGTGCTCGTGGCGGGAGCCGACGTGCTCACCGGCGCGGCGGCGCACTGGGACTTCGGCCGCAAGCTCGAGACCCTGCTCGCGGTCGACGTGGTGGCCACGATGACACTCGTGCGGGCGCTCGGCCGGCACATGGCCGCGCGGGACGGCGGCTCGATCGTGACGATCGGCTGGGATCAGGCCGCCGTGGGCATGGAGGGCGACAGCGGCGAGCTCTTTGCGGCCGCGAAGGGGGCCGTGATGGCTTTCACCCGGAGCGCGGCCCGGTCGCTGGGGCCGAAGGTTCGGGTCAACTGCGTGGCGCCCGGCTGGATCAAGACCGAGTGGGGCACGCATGCCAGCGAGGTCTGGCAGCGACGAGCCGTCCGCGAGAGCATGCTCGGCCGCTGGGGCACGCCCGAAGATGTGGCGCACGCGGTGCACTTTCTCGTCTCGCCCGCCGCTGCGTTCGTTACGGGGCAGGTGCTCCCCGTCAACGGCGGCTTCCGCCGCGCGTGATCCGCGCGATCGTCGCGGGCTCCGGTACAAGCCGACTGGCCGTAAGGCCGCGGGTTCCGGTACAAGCCGACTGGCCGTGAGGCCGCGGGCCCTGTGGTGCGCGGCTCGGGGCTGCCCATGCCCCGTCGCCGGACGTTCGTTCCGCCCATCCTTGGCTTTACTCACTCGGATGCCGCCGGCGCTTCGGCATCCTGCCTGCGCTTGGCGGCATACGCCGGCTCCGGGGCATAGGCAGCCCCTCGCTGAGTTCCTGGCCGTGAAAGCCCACCCCACGCCTCACGGCGTTGGGCTTGGACAGACGTCCACACGAGGATCAAGTGGGGGCCGTATTAGAAGGTCACGACCGGGCCCGATGCCGGGTCGTCGCGTGGGGGCTGGTCGGCTGCCTGTGCTGCCACGTCGGCGTCGAGCAGAGCCGCCATGGCGGCGTGGTGCGGGATGCCGGCGGCCTCGAGGAAGTTGGCAAGCAGCCGGAAGCCGTGTCGGGTGAGAATCGACTCGGGATGAAACTGCACGCCGTACACCGCGGAGGCCTCGTCGGCGATGGCCATGATCGTGCCGGCCTCGTCACGGGCGATCACCGTGAGGGACTCGGGAAGCGACTCTGCCTCGACGACGAGCGAGTGATATCGGCAGGCCGTCATCGGGCTGGGAATGCCCGAGAAGAGATTCACGCCGTCATGGCGCACCGCGCTCGTGCGGCCATGCACGGGCGTGGGTGCCGGCACGATCCGGCCGCCGCATGCCGCGGCGATCACCTGATGGCCGAGGCACACGCCCAGCAGGGGCACACGGCCCCGCGCCGCCCGCACGACCTCGATCGAGCAGCCTGCCTCGGCGGGCGTGCAGGGGCCGGGCGAGATCACGATCGCGGCCGGCGAAGCGCGGAGCACGTCCTCGGCGGCGGTGCCGTGGCTCGGCACGACGACGGCCTGCACGCCGAGGAGATGGAAGTGTCTCGCGAGGTTGAAGACAAAACTGTCGCGATTGTCGAGCACGATGATCATGCCGGGTTGCCTCCGCCGAGGCCGAGCGCGTCGAGCACCCGCAGCATGCCCTCGGCCTTGTGGAGCGACTCGGCGTATTCAGCGTCGGGATCGCTCGCGGCCGTGATCCCTCCGCCCGCAGAAAATGTGATCGATCCCGGGGCGATCACGAGCGTGCGGATCAGGAGGTTGAAGTCGGCCGTGCCGTCGAGGCCCACGTAGCCGAGGGAGCCGCAGTAGCAGCCGCGCGACACGCCTTCGACCGCCGAGATGATCTCGCAGGCCCGATGTTTCGGTGCCCCGGAGATGCTCCCCCCCGGGATCGCCGCCTCGAGGGCGTCGATCGCCCCGAGGCCTGGCCGCAGGCGGCCGGAGACGATCGAAACGAGGTGCTGCACATACCGGTAGCGCTCCAGCCGGCAGAGCGCCTCCACCCGCACGCTCGCAGGCGTGCAGACGCGGGCCAGATCGTTGCGGAGCAGGTCCACGATCATCACGTTTTCGGCGCGATCCTTGCCGCTGGCTTCGAGGTCGTCGCCGGCGTAGAGATCGGCCTCGGGGCTCGCGATCATCCGGCGGGTGCCCTTGATCGGATGCGTGCGGACGACGCCCTGACGCACCTGCAGAAAGCGTTCCGGTGACATGCTCGCCACCCGGATCTCGCCAGCGTCGAAGTAGCCGGCGAACGGGGCGGGGTTGACCGCCCGTGCTCGCACGTAGGCCTCGACGGGATCCATGTCGGCGGCAACACCAAACCGCTGGGCGAGATTCGCCTGGAAGATGTCGCCGGCATGCACGAAGTCGATGCCGGCGCGAATCATGTCGAGATAGGTGCCGCGGGAGTGCGTCGAGGCGATCGCCGGCCTGTCAGGGAAGGGGTGAAACGGGGCCGGAGGCGGTGGCGGAAGCGGCCGCGACGGCAGCAGGGCCGACGCCGCTTCGGGTCGGGAGGGGTCGCTGGCGTCCGCGTGCAGGAAAGCCGCCAGTCGCTCGTGGCCGCGTCGGCCGCGCTCGATGGGACCGCGGGCCGGCACGCCCTGGGAGATGAACCAGCCGCGATCGAGGTCATGGTCGTAGGCAAACACGAGGTCGTAGGCATGCAGCGACAGGAGCGGGCCGGTGGCCGCGGTCGAGGGCGGTGCGAGGCCGAGCTGTGCCAGGCCGCATTCATAAGAGATCAGTCCCGCCACGCCGCCCTGGAACGGCGGCAGGCCCGGGATCGTCGGGCAGGCGAGATCATGGAGCAGACGGCGGGCCGCCTGGAACGCCGTCGCGATGTCATGCGCCGTCGCGGCCCACTCGGGGCCGCGTTCGACCTGCCACGAATGCACCGGATCGGCGGCCACGAAGGAAAACCGTCCCAGTCGAAGCGGTGCGGCCGCATCGACCATCGCGCTGTCGAGGAAGATGGCATGGGGCAGTCGTGCGGCGTGACGAAACACGGTGACGGGGTCGACACCGAGCGTGGCTTCGGCCACGACCGCGCCCGAGGCCGTTGTCCAGTGACTGGCGAGCCAGGGGTGCGACAGGACCCGCGAGGCGTCGGTTTCGGTCGCGGGGGTGTGGGGACTCATGCCGTGGCTCACTCTTTCACCACGGCCGGGGCGGCAGAGGTTTCGGCCGCCCGTGCCGCGGCTCGCGAAGGTCCGTGGGCGATTTCGGGACGGGTGAGGTGGCCCCACTCGAGGGACTGATCCTGCCGGTAGTCCTTGTCAAGCGTGAGCGCGGTGACGGCCTTGGCCATCTCGTAGCCCAGATAAAAGGCATGACTCGGATCGACGTCGGTGCGGCCCGCGGCTCCGAGCCGCGCGAAAAGCTCGAAGGGATCGCGGGATTCGAGGTGCAGTCCGGCGCCCACGACGTGGATCAGCCCCCGCTCGGCGAAGATTCGGAAGTTGGGGTCGCGGATCGCCGCGGCGAGGCGATCGAGCGACTCGCCCCCGTGCTCGCGCGGCTTGCCCGCACGCAGCGTGATCAGCCGGGGCTCCACGTGCTTCGGCAGCGTGCGGTTGACGACGGCATGCCAGGCGAGCGCCCGGGCCAGTGCGCACTCTTTCACGCTGCTGCGAGCCCAATGGATCACCTCGGTCGTCAGCACCGAGCGGATGCCGGCCTCCTGACAGAAGCCGATCAGCAGCATGTTGACGCCCGCTGAGTCGACGTCGGTGAGTTCGGTGAGGTTGCCCACGCCCATCATCATCTCGGCGTCGGGATGTCGCTTCCGCACGTCGAGGTAGCGACCGAGGCTTGCCGCAAACCCGAAGCCGATCGGTTCGAGCACCGGATCCAGCCGAAACGGCACGCCGGCCCGTGCGAGCGACTCGATCGTGGCGTCGAAGCCCTCCATCGTCGCCGGCACATCGGGCACCACGACCACCTCGGCGCCCCAGTCCGGGGCCGCCGTCACGTTCGACGAGTTGACCGAGAGCACGAGGCTCGCGCCAGCACGGGTCGCCGCCGCCACTTCGCGGGGCTCGAAGCTGTCGATCGACACTCGAAACCCTTCGGCCACCAGCATCCCCACCGCATCGCCCACGCCACCCCAGACGTCGCCGGGGTCGCAGCCCACGTCGATCCGATCCGCGCCGTCGTCGCGGAGCCGGCGGGCTTCGGCGAGCATTGCGGCGAGCGACAGCCGCGGAGCATGGTTGATCTCGGCGATGATCTCGATGTCGTGACGGCCGTAGCCGGTGAGGTCGCGGGACTTCTGCCCGAAGAACTCGTCGAGCGCGCGGAGATCCTCCGGACCACGGTCGATGGGGAGTGTGGTGACGCCTGCGAAGGCGTCGAGCGAGCCTCGGCAGCTGCCCGGGATGACGATCCGCGTCGTGCCGTCAGGAACCGCAAGCCGCTTCGCAATCCAGTCGGTGGTCATCAGCGCCGCGACGGTGATTGGCATCACCTGCACCGAATGCCCGAAGCCGGCTCGGGCAGCGAGCCGCTCGAGGACCTGCCGCAGCGAGTGCTCGGCGAGCCGTCCGGTCACAAAATGGATATGGGGTCGCGCGGCGGTCACGGCGGCCATCGTGGAGCGGGGAAAGTCCGCAGTTTATCATGGACGGCTCTCCCTAGGACGGCTCCGGCATGATCATCGAAGGCATCGTCACCACGGCTGATCCCGACGGCGGCATGCATGTTGCGGCGATGGGGCCGTGGGTGGACGACGCTGAGCGGGCATCGGGCCGGATCACGCGGCTGGTACTCAAACCGTTCGCCACGAGCCATACGGCGGCGAACCTGGCGAGAACTTCGGCGGGCGTCTTTCATCTCACCGACGACGTGCTGCTGCTGGCGCGGATCGTGGCAGGGGGACCGGCCGCGGTGCCGGAGTCGCGTCCTGCCGAGAGCGTGCCGGGCCGGGTGCTCGTGGATGCCTGCCAGGCATGGGAGTTTGTGATCGAGACGGTCGACGATTCGCGGGAGCGAATCGAACTGGCGGCCCGCGTGGTGGCGGTGCATGCCGGCCGACCGTTCATCGGGTTCAACCGTGCGGCTCATGCCGTCGTCGAGGCGGCGATTCTCGTCACCAGGCTCCAGCTGCTGAAGCCCGCCGACGTGCGTGGGCAGGTTGCCGCCTTGCGGCCGCTCGTGGAGAAGACCGGCGGTTCGCGGGAACGGGAGGCGTTTTCCATCCTGGCGGCGCGGGTCGAAGCGGGATGAGCAACGCTCCGTCGCCGGGGGCGTGCGGGCCGCAAAACCTCAGGTATGCTTAATCCGAATGCCTCTCGATCCGCCTGCATCGCCTGACCTGCCCAACGCCGTCGAGGTCCGCGCTCCCGCGCGGCTGCACCTCGGCATGCTGTCGTTTGGCGTTCCCGGCACGCGGGCGTTTGGTGGGGTCGGGATGATGCTCGACCGGCCGGCGGTGCAGGTGCGGCTGCGGCGGTCCGACCGGCTCGAGGCCCGCGGGCTCCATGCGGAACGGGCCCTCGACTATGCGAAGGCCTGCGCGGAGTTTTGGCGAATCGGCGGCGCGGGCTGTGCGATCGAGATCGTCGCCGCCCCGGCCGCCCACGTGGGCCTCGGCAGCGGCACCCAGCTGGGGCTCACGATCGCTGCTGGAATGCGGCATCTCTTCAGGCTCGGGCCGGAGGCCAATGCGCCGCCCGCCACGCCCCATCCCGTTCAGGACGAGCTGCATCCGACGGAGCATGACTGGCTGTTCGACGTGCGCGACGCGCTCGAGCTCGCCCGTGCCGTGGGCCGCGGTCGCCGGTCGTGCGTGGGCGTCTATGGATTCAGCCGCGGCGGTCTGATCGTCGAGGCGGGCCGCACGGTGCGGGAGAATACCGGCCCCGACGACGACGTCACACGCGAGTTTTCCCCGATGGTCGCCCGGGTGCGTCTGCCCGCGGCCTGGAGGTGCGTGCTGCTGGTGGCCCGCGATGCGACGGGACTCTCCGGCGAAGCGGAGCGGGCCGCCTTCGGTCGGCTGCCGCCGGTGCCGCGCGAGGTGACCGCGGAGCTGTCGCGGATCGCGCTCGTCGACATGCTGCCCGCGGCGGTCGAGGGGAAGTTCATCGAGTTCTCGCTCGCCGTGCGCAACTACGGCGCGATTGCCGGCGTGCCCTTCCAGGCCGAATCGCAGAAGCTGCCCTATGCTCAGGCCACCGCCGACCTCCTGGAGCTGCTCACCGAGCTTGGAGCTCCGGGATGCACGCAGTCGAGTTGGGGGCCGGCGGTGATGGCCTGCTGCGAGACGCTCGAAAAAGCGGGCGTGCTCGTCGATCGGCTCGAATCGCTCGGGCTCGGCAAGCACCACGACATCGTGATCGCCCGCTTCGACGCGCAGGGCGCCGTGCTGCGGGTGATCGAGTAGGAAGCGGGCGTGAGCTCGCAAACAGCGCGGTTTGCCCGCGGGCTTACGGCCGGTCGGCTTCCCCAGAGCGACGCACGGCGGGGTCAGGCACCGAGCACGGGGAGCCCGTAAGCGGTGAGCACGCCGCGAAGCTTCTCGGCGAGCTGCGGCTCGAGGGGCACCAGCGGCAGCCGGATGTCGCCGGTGTCGCGGCCCACCATCGCCATCGCCGCCTTGATCGGAATTGGATTGCTGGCGAGGCCGAGGAGGTCACGGCAGAGGCCAAAGAGCTTGATGTGCAGGCTGCGGGCCTTCGCGAGATCGCCCGCTGCGAAAGCGTCGCAGAGCGCCTTCATGTCGCCCGGCACGAGGTTGCCCACGACGGAAACCACGCCGCTGCCGCCGACGGCGAGCAGCGGCAGCGTCATGCTGTCGTCGCCTGAGAGCACCGTGAGGTCGGTGGCGGCGAGAATCTGCGAGGCCTGATCCATCGAGCCGGTCGCCTCCTTGAGCATGGCGATGCCCGGCAGTTCGGCGAGACGGATGATCGTCTCGGGCTCGATGTTGCGGCCCGTGCGAGCCGGGATGTTGTAGACGCAGATGGGGATGTCGACGGCCTCGGCGAGTGCCTTGAAGTGCTCGTAGATGCCCTGCTGCGTGGGACGGTTGTAGTAGGGGCCGACGACGAGCGCCGCATCGGCGCCCGCCTTGGCCGCAAACTTCGTGAGCCGAACCGCCTCGGCCGTCGAGTTGGAGCCGGTGCCGGGCATCACGAGAATCCGGCCGGCGGCCGCCGCGATGCTCTCGGCGATCACCCGTTCGTGTTCGTCATGGGTGAGGGTCGGTGATTCCCCCGTGGTGCCGACGGGACAGATACAGGTGGTGCCGGCCTGGATCTGGAAGGCGATCTGCTCCGCGAGGCGGGCCGAGTCGAGCCTGCCGTCGTTGAACGGGGTCACGATGGCAACGGAAAGACCGGCAAACTTCTCGGCACGGGTGGGCATCGGCGACGATCCTCGACAGCATGGCGGGCGCTGGGACGGCGGTCGAAACCGGACATGCTTGCCGGTTTCCGCGACCGGCGGGAGGATATGGTTTTTCCCCACGAGCGGCAAACAGGAGCGGCAAACCCGGCCGGCTTTCGTCCCAATGGCGCAGCATCAGCGGCAGCATGGAGCGGCGACTGGCCGGCCCCAATGGCGAACAGGGTCTCCCCGCGCCGGGGCCTTCGAGGCGGCGGAGAAGATCGTGGCCGCGGGAGGCTGCCCGGCCACGATCGGCGTCGTGCTGGGCACCGGTCTCGGGGGGCTTGCCGATCGGCTGACGGGCCGCTGGGCGATGCCTTCGACGGAAACCGGCTGGCTCCAGAAATCGCGGGCCACCGGCCACGCGGGGCGAATCGTCTGCGGCACCCTCCGCGGGACGCCGATCGCGATGCTGCAGGGCCGCGTGCACGGCTACGAGGGGTTTCCGCCGGAGACGCTGACCCGCGGCATCGAGCTGCTCGGGGCGCTCGGGGTGCAGCAGGTGCTGCTGACGAATGCCTCCGGCGGGCTGCGGCCCGACATGGTGAGCGGCGAGCTCGTGATCGTCACCGATCATATTGACCTCGTGCGCCGTCCATGGGGCGAGGCGCTCGACCTCGATGAAGACGCCGACGGCGCGGCCGCGTGTCGCTCCTCGTATTACAACCCCGAACTGGCCGATCTCGCGCTCGAAGCCACACGGCGGGTCGATGCGATCGCCCGCAAGGGTGTCTATGCGCTGCTTTCGGGGCCGAGCTACGAGACCCGTGCCGAATATCGGATGCTGCGGAGATTCGGCGCCGACGTGGTGGGCATGTCGACCGTGCCCGAAGTGGTGGCCGCAGCGCGGATGGGAATCGACGTCACGGTGTGCTCGGTCGTGACCAACGTCGCGCGGCCCGATGCGCCCACCACGACCGACGCGGAGGACGTCTGCAAGATGGCCGCCGACGCGGCCGAGGGCGTGTGGGCGATCCTCGAATCCCTCGCGGCCAGGGCGGCGGGGCGGCCATGCGTATCCTGCTGACCAACGACGACGGCATCGACGCGCCCGGGCTGGCTGCCTTGCGCGACGCGGCGACCGCGCTCGGCGGCGAGATCGTGATCGTGGCTCCGGCGGAATGCCACTCGGGCTGCGGGCATCGGGTGACGACCGATCGGCCAATCGCCGTCGACGAACTGGCGGCTGGACGGTTTCGGGTGGCGGGCACGCCGGCGGATTGCGTGCGGATCGGGCTGGCGCGGCTCGCGGCCGATGCCGGCCTCGTGATCGCGGGCATCAACGCCGGCGGCAACCTCGGCGCCGACATCCACCACTCGGGCACCGTCGCTGCGGCCCGCGAAGCGGCGTTGCACGGCCGGCCCGCGATCGCGGCATCGCAGTATCACCGCCGTGGCACGACGCTCGACTGGGGCCGTGCGGCCGGCTGGCTGGCGGATCTTCTCCGAGCGCTTCGTGACCGGGAGCATGTGCCCGGGGAGTTTTGGAACGTCAACCTGCCCGACCTGCCGGCGGCTGCCGCGGCCCCGCCGGTGGTGGAGTGTCCGATCGATCGTTCACCATTCGCGCTCGGCTATCGGCTGACCGACGCGGGGTGGAAGTATGAGTCGAGTTACCACGACCGGCCGCGGATGGCGGGGGGCGATGTCGCCGTCTGCTTCGGCGGAGGGATCAGCCTGTCCCGCGTGCGGGCGGTCTGAACGCGGGCGACGCCAGGCTGACCCCGAGCCGATCCTGGCCTCACCCCACGCCTCACGGCGTTGGGCTTGTACGTGAAAGCCGACACTCGGCGAGGTTCGCGTCGAACACGCGGACCTTCGCCCACTCCGTGGCGTTTTCCGCAATGAAGGCTTCGTGCCTCGGGTCCGTCTGGTACTCGTCGTGGGCGGCGTGCGACTCGAAGACGATCGTCAGCACGACGTCGTAGTCGCGGTCGTTGACCTCCCGATCGTATTCGGGGGCGCAGGTGCCCACCGAGAACGACACCGTGCCCGGATGACCGGTGAGATGCTTTCGGCAGGCCGCGACGAGGTTTGCGGCCGCTTCGGGCGTGCGGTGCTTCAGCGTGAAGTAGACGGCGTGTGAAAGCATGGCGGCCGGTGGGCTCCCAAGGATCAGGATGGGTTTGAGTCGCGGGCGGCCTGCACCGGGGCGGGATCGGGCGTGGGGCTCGATTCACCGGCCCGTCTGGGCGTGGCCGGGCCGATGATCTCCACCACCTCGGTGTCGTCGAGCATCTCCCGTGATTCAAGGGCCTGGGCCAGCCGGTCGAGCTTGTCGCGGTTGTCGGTGAGGAGTTTCGTCGCCCGCACCGCCGCCTCGCCCAAGACCCGGAAGACCTCCTCGTCGATGATCTGCGCCGTGCGCTCGCTGAACTCCCGCTGCTCGTAGACGTCGCGGCCGAGGAAGGGATGCTCGTTGGAGGTGGAGCAGGCCACCGGGCCCACCCGCTCGCTCATGCCCCAGGTGGCCACCATCTTCCGCGCGATCCGCGTGGCCTGCATGAGGTCGTTTTCGGCGCCGGCGGAGTATTCGCCAAACACGAGCTTCTCCGCCGCGCGGCCGGCGAGGATGAAGGTGAGCCGGTTGGTGAGGTCCGATTCGCCGATGTTCATCCGGTCTTCTTCGGGCACCAGTTGCGTCACGCCGAGCGCGCGGCCCCGCGGGATGATCGTGACCTTGTGAAGCTTGTCCACACCCGGCAGGAGCCAGGCGCCGAGCGCGTGGCCCGCCTCATGATAGGCCGTCATCGTCTTTTCACGGCCGGCGAGCACCTCCTCCCGCTTCGGGCCCATCAGCACCTTGTCGCGGGCATAATCGAAGTCGGAGGAATCGACGGCGTTCTTGTCGTGTCGCGTGGCCCAGAGGGCGGCCTCGTTGACGAGGTTGCGGATGTCGGCGCCGGTGAGGCCGACCGTTGCGCCTGCGAGCCGGTCGAGATCGACGTCGGACGCCAGCGGCACGGTGCGGGTATGAACCTTGAAGAGCGCGAGCCGGGCCTTCTGGTTGGGGCGATCGACCGTCACGTGGCGATCGAAGCGGCCCGGCCGCAGGAGCGCGGGGTCGAGCACGTCGGGCCGGTTGGTTGCGGCGAGCACGATCACCGATT
>JAUMAF010000129.1:0-6907 GCA_032117045.1 Pirellulales bacterium
GGACGCTCGCTCTGCGGTCGTCGACGCTCTGCGCTGGAAGAAGCTTCCCGTCCTCGACGACGGCTTCGTGGCACTCGTCGACTGCATGGGAGACGACGGCTCGGTCGTGCAGGCGGCGCGGGTGAGCTACGGCGAGGGCACGCGCAAGGTGAGCGATGATCGTCAGCTCATCCGGTATCTCCTGCGGCACGCCCACACGACCCCCTTCGAGATGGCCGAGCTGAAGTTCGTCGTCCGCGTGCCGATGGACTGCTGGCGTCAGTGGATTCGCCACCGTACGGCCAGCGTCAACGAATACTCCACCCGCTATTCACTCGCCATCGATTCGATGCAGACGACCGGCGACGACGAGTGGCGGAGTCAGGCGGCCAACAACCGGCAGGGCTCGGCCGGCCTGATGGCGAAGTCGGCCGGCGAGCATCTCACGCAGTCGGAGCAGGAGCTCCAGAGCCTTGCCCGCAAGGTCTATGAGGAGCGTCTCCAGGCGGGCATCGCCCGCGAGCAGGCCCGCAAGGATTTGCCCCTCTCCACGTATACGGAGGCCTACTGGAAGATCGACCTCCACAATCTCCTGCACTTCCTCGCCCTGCGGATGGACTCGCACGCCCAACTCGAGATCCGCCGCTATGCCGAGACGATCGGCCAGCAGATCGTGGCCCCGCTCTTCCCGCTCGTCTGGGAGGCATTTCTCGACTACCGCGTGGAGGCGATGCGGCTCACACGACTCGACCGTGAGACGATCCAGCGGCTCGTGAGCCAGTCCGCCGGCAGAGCCTTCCCCGCCACGCACGACGCCTTCCTCGCAGCTCAGGATCCGTCGTGGAGAGATCTCGCCCGCAGCCGCGAGCGGGACGAATGCTTCGACAAGCTCGTCACGCTCGGCCTCGTCACCCGTCCCGCCTGAAACTCACCCGACACCCGGAGGCCACCATGGTCAACTCGACTCCCAGCCCCGCCGCGGAAGTGCTCGCCGTCAACCGCCGGCTGCTCGACGCCGTAGCGGCCGCCGACTGGAAGACCTACAAGGAGCTGGTCGCCGACGACATCACCTGCTTCGAGCCCGAGGCCAAAGGGCAGCTCGTCGAGGGACTTCCCTTTCACAAGTTCTATTTCGATCTCGCCGGCGACCGCTCGAAGGCCGCTCCGCCCGTCACCACCACGCTGGCCTCGCCGGTCGTGAAGATGCTCGGCAACGACGTGGCGATCGTCGCCTACGTGCGGCTCGTGCAGAAGCTCGATGCCTCCGGAAATCCGGTGGTGTCAAGCGGCGAAGAGACTCGCGTCTGGGTGCGGATGGCAAGCGGCTGGAAGCACGTCCATTTCCACCGCAGCCTGCCGGGCTGACATCCAGCCTGCGGCCCTACGGCCGGTCGGCTGGCACGGACGGGAGCAGGAGCACGTCCACGTCGGTGCCCGGCTCGGCGGGGCCGCCGGCGGGAAGGGTGAGCAGGCCGTCGGCCGTGGCCAGCCCTACGAGATCCGATGAGCCGGTCCAGGGCAGCGGCCTGACCTCGAGTCGGCCGGCGACGCGGTTGAGACGGCACGGCAGGTAGACGGGACGATCGGCTGCCGGCTTTGCTGCTGACACGAGTACGCCCGACTCCCGCGGCAGGTGCCAGGCGTCGGGCGGCAGACCGGCGAGGATCGCGACCGCCGGCCGCACGAAGAGCATGAAGCAGACGAGGCTGCTGGCGGGATTGCCGGGAAGTCCGAAGACGAGCGTGGGCGGTTCGCCGTGCCCGCGGTCGAGCCGGCCGAACCACACGGGCTTGCCCGGCTTGAGGCGGACCTTGTGAAACACCTGCTGCACTCCGCACTCCGCGAAGATCCCGGGCACGAGATCGAGGTCGCCCGCCGACACGCCCCCCGACAGGATCAGGACGTCGGCCGCGAGCCCCTGGGCGACGGCCGCGCGGATCGCCTCCGGCCGGTCGGCGGCGATGCCGAGCGGAATCGGCTCGGCACCGAGGGCCGCGATGGCGGCGGCCAGCATCGGGCCATTCGAGTTGCGAGTCTGCCCGTGGGCCGGCACCATGTCGGGAGGCACCAACTCACTGCCGGTGGAGAGGATCGCGACCCGCGGCCGCGCGGCGGCCATCACGTGCAGGGCTCCGGCTTCGGCCGCGAGGCCCACGCCCGCCGGAGTCAGCATGGTTCCGACGGAGAGAATCTCGCCACCGGCTCGAAACGCGGCCCCGCGCAGCCCCACGTGCTGCCCGGGGCGGAATCGCGGCTCGCGGAGCCGAACACGACCGCCAGCATGCACACCAGCGGTGTCGTCGACTGCCGACTCCACGGGCACCACCGCATCGGCACCGGGCGGCATCGGGGACCCCGTCATGATCCGCGCGCACGAGCCGCTCGCGATCCTGATCGTGGTCACGTCACCGGCGGCGAGATCGACGACGACCTCGAGCTCCACTTTGACGTCGCCGCGATCGACGACGTCGGCCGACTGCACCGCGAAGCCGTCCATCATGGCCCGGTCCCACGGGGGCGAATCGACGTCGGCGACGACCGCCGCCGCGAGCCGGCGGCCCACCGCGTCGAGCAGCCGCTGGCGACGCGGCGGGAGCGGTGCCGCCGTTCGCTCGACCAGCGCGATCGCATCGCCGAGATCGATCATGCCACGACGGATGGAGTCTGCAGGAACGCCCGCAACAGTTCGTAGCCCGCGGGCGTCAGGAAGCTCTCGGGGTGGAACTGCACGCCATACACGGGCAGCGACCGGTGGCGGATCGCCATGATCTCGCGGGAGCCATCGGGCGCGGCCGCCCAGGCATCGATCTCGAACTCCTTGGGCAGCGTGGGCGGATCGATCACGAGGCTGTGGTATCGGGTGGCCTCGATCGGCGACGCAAGGCCCGCGAACAGCCCCTTGCCAATGTGCTCGATCCGGTCGACCTTGCCGTGCATGAGCTGCTTGGCCCGCACGATCGTGCCGCCGAAGACCTGGCCGATCGACTGGTGCCCCAGGCAGACACCGAGGATCGGCATCCGTCCGGCGAACCGCCGGACCACGTCGCAGGAGATGCCCGCCTCGTCCGGTGTGCACGGCCCCGGTGAGATCACGAGGTGGCTCGGTGCCTTGGCGGCGATCTCATCGGCGGTGATGCGATCGTTGCGGTGAACCTCGACCTGCATGCCCGGCGCGATCTCACCGAGCCGCTGGACGAGGTTCCAGGTGAACGAGTCGTAGTTGTCGATGAGGAGAATCATGGTCGTCGCCCGGCCGCGGATCCTACTCCAGCAGCGTCGAAGGATGCGCCTCACGGTCGACCAGTGGCATGACCTGCGGCTTGTAGATCGTGGTGTAGGCCTCCGCAAGACGGTGGACGTCGATCGCCGACTGGTCCGCCCAGTGCTCGACCAGCGTGAATCGCCTCGGCTCGGCGGTCGAGTGGTAGACATCGAACCGCAGGCAGCCGGGTTCGGTACGACTCATGCGCATCGCCTGCACGAGCAGGTCGTGGAGCCGCGGGACGTCGGCGGCATCCTTGGCGGTCAGGTGGATGTTGAGGCAGATCATGGTGCCGAGGAGTCTACCACCACGATCGCCCCTCCGGCCCCGCCGCCCGCCGGGCGGCGGGCGAGGATGCGGAGATACGGGGGTAGGAAGGCGGCCCGATGGGCGGGGCTGCCGGACTCAGCCGCGGGCCTCGTGTGATCCGGCTCGGTGAGGTCTTCGATCGTGAAGCCCGCCAGGCAGATGCCGCCGACGATCGCCTCCAGCGTGTGCACGTATTCCCGAGTCCCCCGTTCGCGAAGCCTCGACGGCGGCACCTCGGGCAACGGTCGCTCCGGACGCTGCGAGTGTTCCACCTCATACCGGCCTCGGTCGTTCGGCAGGAGCCCCGCCTGCAGGCTCATCGGCGACTTATGCTGGCTCAGGTAGAGGCCACCGCCGCGAGTCACCCGGGCGACCTCGCGGAACACGGGGCGAACGTCATGGACGTAGCACGTGCTCACGGGGTGGACGACCAGATCGAAGCGGCGGGCCGGAAACATGGAGAGATTGTCCATCGAGCCCTCCACGATCTCGAGGTCGATGCGCCGCTCGAGGGCGACCGCCCGATCGAGCGCGAGCATCGCCGGCGAGAGGTCGAGCACCGTCACCCTCGCGCCGGCCGCGGCATAGAGCGGGCCGTGCTTGCCGCCACCCGCGGCCAGGCAGAGCACCTCCAGTCCGTCGAGCCGCGCGGGGAGCCATGCCTGTCCGGTCGATCCGGCCGAACCGAGCCAGCCGCGGGGATCGCCGAAGGCTTCATCGACGGCCGGCCGAGCCAGCGACACGCCCTCGGCCGCCAGCCGATCCCACGCTCGACGATTGTGCTCGATCGCGGCAGCCTGCTCAGCGGCGCGGCGCGGCTCACGCATGGCCGGTGGACCGGCACCGCCGGATCAGCAAAGCAATGCCAGCCGACGCGAGAATCACGGAGAACGCCGGCTCGGGCACCGCCGTCACGGTGAGATCGTCGAGGGCAAAGTAACGCGGCGTGTTGAGGCCGAAGGGCCCGATATCCGACCCGGTGAACTCGAACTCGATCCGATCGACGGTGCCGAGCGACGAGAGGTCGAACCACTCCCAGGTCGCAAGGATGCCGGGCGGCGAAGCTCCGCGGAGGTCGGCCAGGTAAAACGTGGCCGAGCCGGTGGTCGTGGCACCAAGCCTGCCGATCGCCGTGGTGGCGAACCAGCCGCCCGGAGGCAGCGGCGCCGAGAAGCCGTACTGGTCGCCGTTCTGCATCGTCAGCGCGGCGTAGGTGGTGTTGGTGATCCGGAACCCGGACACGCTCGTCGGCACCGGCAGCGTCACCGCGGGCCGGTAGTCGTTGTACTCGGTGTGGGGAACGGCGTAGGTGCTTGACTGGTAGCCGCCGCCCGGATACGACGCATATTGGTTGTTGAACGCGGGGTCGGTCGTGTTGACGACGTTCGAGTAGGAAAACCCCTCCCACCATTCGTAGTCGAACCCGCCGAAGCTGTCGATGCCGAAGGTATTCGAGAAGGCGACGCCCCCGGCGGTCCATGGAGTGCTCACCGACTGGCCGGGCGACAGGGTGCCGGGGTTGCCGTTGAAGAATCCCGACGGCGGCACCGTCAAGCCCTCGAAATCGACCACGACCGCCGCCGCGCTGCCGGCGACTGCGACGAGCGTGAGGATCGACAGGCAAAACGTACGAACGGGCCAAATCATCGGGGCATCCTTTCGTTCATGACTATCAGCGGGAAACATTCGGTGTGCGAGGCTCAGGGAACGGCCGCCGCGGTCTCGCCGCCCGACCGCGTGCAGGCCGCGGCCAGGATGCGGACGTCCAGTGTGTCGTCGAGCGGTCGCACGGAGCCGTCGCCGAACAGGGCATGCGCGCCGCCGGGATGCCGGCTGCGAAGTTCGTCCTCCCACGTCGGCCAGTTCACCGCGTAGGCCTGATCGAAGAGGTTTCGTCCGTTGATCCATTGGCCGTCAGGCCAGGCGTTGGCGGCGCACTCGCCGACGAGCACCGTGTGCGAGAGGCCGTCGCCGATCTCGCGGACGGCAATTCCCCGATCATGGATCAGCACGCCCTTCTCGGGGTTGTTGGGGGAGACGATCCGCTCGCCAGTGATGCCGCCGTAGTCGGTGCGGCCCATCCCGGCGACAGCACCGAGGGCCGGTCGGCCGACGCGCAGCGAAACACTGCCACGGGCACCGCCACCGCGACCGCATTGTCGGCATGATCGTAGGACTTCTCAAAATTGATCAAATCCGCGAGTGACTGCTCCTCGAGCCAGGGCAGGATGCGGCCGCTCCAGGCGAGACACCTCTCGGGACCACCCTTGCCCGGCTGCCGCCACTCGGTGCAGCCGACGGGAAACCGACGGCGCGAGAGGAGATGGCCATGCAACGCGCAGCCGATATGCCGCAGGTTATTGAGGCACGAAATCCGCCGGGCCGCCTCGCGAGCTGCCTGGGCTGCGGGAAGGAGCAAGCCGATCAGTACGGCCACCACGGAGATCACCACGAGCAGTTCGACGAGCGTCATCGCGCAGCGGTTTGAACGGGCAATGTGGGTCATGGCAGCCATGCCTCGACGGGCCCGCGATGCGCACGGCCGCGCAAGCAGCCACGCCCGGCGCGGGACGGAACGATCTCAGGGAGACGACTCGGAAGCGACGCAATCAAACGGCCGCATGAGCGGCCGTGCCCGCCGGCACGCCCTCGCGGTCCGACGAACTCCTGACGTCTGGTAGGTCTTCTGACTCCCAGGCTCAGTCGGCCGCATGCCTTCTCGCCGGGCGTTGCCATAGAGGCAACATCCGCAATGGCCAGAAGCGGCCAACCTCGTCGCCTGGTCACAGCGGCGGGGCCGTCCCGGATTCGCACCGGAGTTCCCTGTTTGCCGGCCGGGCGAGAACCCGCCAAGCCGGCCACCAGAATCGATTGGCAAAGTGTAGGGGTCGGGCAGGGGCTGTCAACCACGTCGGGGATGGCCCGCACGGCCCGCACGGTTTACCAACGGCCGGCGTCGCGATGTGAAACCGTGACGATCACGGGGGACCGTATCGTCAAAAACGAACGGTCGCGCAGACTCGCACCGCATGGTCTGCGCAGCCGTCATCGGCGTCATTCTCAACCTGACACTCACGCGCAAGTACCGACGCCAGAAAAACTTGGGAGCAGTTCAAGCAACTCGATCATGGCCGCCGATAGCCCAGTTGTCCCCCGGGGCATCACTGTGCCCGTCGGGCAACCAGGGGGCGGCAGCAACCTGCGATCACTCGAGTCACGGAATGGCTCGACAGGCCTGTCGCGGAAAGTTCGTGGATCACAACCTCGGGGTGACAGCGTCGCAAGCGGGACGAGCACGCCGGTGATTCACAAGCAAAGGAGATGTGGCTCGATGAAGCGTATGATGTATCTCGGTGC
>JAUMAF010000130.1:0-8574 GCA_032117045.1 Pirellulales bacterium
TTTCCAGACCGTTATTACTACGCGCAGAACCTGATCGCGATGCTCATGGCCGTGGTGTTCGCCGCCGACGTTGCGGAGCGGCTCCGAGACCAGCCGCGACTGGCCTGGCTGCCGGCAGCGGCCCTCGTCGGGCTCGCGCTGGCCGCTGCGGTTCGGGAGCCGGTCTGGAGGGTGGCCAAGTCACAGTTTCTGCTGGCAGGAGATGACCGTTTCGAATCGGGTGCCAGAAGCGCCGTCCGCGGTCGACAGTTCGTCGATGCCGGGCTCAATCCCGATCCTGACGGGAGGTTTGTTCAGGTGACCGTCCAACGCGGATGTCAAAAGCCGCTCCTTCTGCCGCGGGATGCGGTCGTGCGATCGCTCGCCCTGCGACATCCCCGTCGCGACGCGGCCACGCGCACCGGCTCGACCCCCACCCACGTCCGTTGACCGAGGCCCCGTCCGCCGATCCAGACCACGCCCGCTGATTTATGCGTCGAACATCCCACCCATCCGCCGCGTTGCCAGCCACCGTCGTCATCGGTGGCGGGTTCTATGGCTGCATGCTCGCCGCCCATCTCGCCGAGTCTGGTGACCGCGTGATCCTCTGCGAGAAGCACGATTCGATCATGGGACGGGCATCGCTTGCCAATCAGGCGCGGGTTCACAACGGCTACCACTACCCGCGGAGCCTCCTGACCGGCCTGCGGTCACGGGTGAACTTCCCCCGGTTCGTGCGTGAGTTTCGGGACTGCATCGACTCATCGTTCGACAAGGTTTATGCCATCGCGGCGCGGCACTCCCACGTCACGGCGCGTCATTTCGTCAACTTCTGCACCCGAATTGGCGCCCCGCTGCGGACCGCGGCACCACGGATTCGCGACCTCTTTGATCCGCATCACATCGAGGCGGTGTTCGAGGTCGAGGAATACGCGTTCGATGCCGTGCGACTCAAGGACGCCATGATCCAGCGGCTCGCGGCCGCCGGCGTCGACGTCCGGCTCGGCCTGGAGGTGCAGCGGGTCGCCCGCGATCGACGTGGCGGTCTGGCCGTCGAGGGGGCCGGGCCCGACGGCGTGGAATCCTGGCAGGCGAATCAGGTCTTCAACTGCACCTACTCGCAGCTCAACACGCTGCTGGTCCGGTCGGGTATCGGCCCGATCCCGCTCAAACACGAAGTCACCGAGCTGGCGCTCGTGGCAATGCCGGATGAGCTGGCGAGCGTCGGTGTCACCGTGATGTGCGGGCCGTTCTTCTCCTGCATGCCTTTTCCGTCTCGGGGTCTGCATTCCTTCAGCCACGTCCGCTACACGCCCCACACGAGCTGGCAGGACGACGGCTCCGCGTCGCCCGACGCGCATCGGCTTCTGGCAGGATCGTCGTGGCGGTCGCGGTTTCCCCTGATGGTCCGCGATGCGGCCCGCTACCTGCCAGCGATCGCGGGCTGCCGGCATATCGACTCGCTCTGGGAAGTGAAGACAGTGCTGCCGGCGAGTGAACGGGATGACGGCCGACCGATCCTTCTCGAGCACGATGTCGGACTGCCCGGCCTGACCTGCGTGCTGGCCGCCAAGATCGACAACGTCTTCGACATGCTCGACGCCGTCTCCGCGGCGAAGAATCAGACCCTCGGGAGAGCCGGATGATGCGACGCTCCACCAGTTTCGTTTCTATCGTGGCCCTCGTGGCCGATGACGATGCCCGCCTGCGCGGCTTCGCGGCGGAAGCGCTCGAGGTGCTGGCCACGACGACGGCCGATTACGAGTTGATCCTCGTCGACGACGGCGGCGGTGCGGCCACGGTCGCCGCCTGCGACCGGGTACTGGCGGAGCACGAGTGCGTGCGGCTCATTCGGCTGTCGCGGCGGTTCGGCGTGGACGTCGCCGCGACGGCGGGCCTCGACACGGCGATCGGCGACCTGACGATCGTGATGAATGTCGCCACCGACCCCCCCGACCGAATCCCGGATTTCGTGGCATTGGGCGATAGCGGGGCCGACGTGGTGGTCGGCACGACCGGCCGGAGCGGCCGGTCGTGGCCGAGGCGCATGGCCTGGCGGCTCTTCCATCGCGTCTTCCGCCGCATGACCGGCTTTCGGCTCGTGCACGGTGCCTCCACGATGCGGCTCTTCAATCGCCGGGCCCTCAACGCGCTGATCCGCATCCGCCAGAAGACAGTGCACCTGCGGCTGCTCGGCTGCTCGGTCGGGTTTCGCACGGTGCCCCTCGAGTATCAGCCGACGGCGGCCCGTCACGTGACGCCCCTGGCGGCGACGGTCCGCGAGGCCGTGTCGATGCTCGTCACGCACTCGCCGGCGCCGCTGCGGCTGGTGACGTACCTGGGGGGTGTCGCGAGCCTGCTCAATGTGCTTTGCGTGGCCTGGGTCGTGGCCGCCAATGTCTGGAAGGACAAGGTGGTCGAGGGCTGGACCACGCTCTCACTGCAGATCGCGATCATGTTCTTTTTCCTGTTCACCACTCTGATCGTGGTCGCCGAATACCTGGCCCATGCGTTCGAGGAAGTGAAGGATTGCCCGCTCTATCACGTGGCGGAGGATCGCTGTAGTTCCACGGCCGTCTCCGATGCCCGGAAACGCAACATCCGCATCAGCACGATCCATCCCCAGGAGGACGCGCATGACGCCGCCCCTTTCCGTCGCTCAGCCTGACCATGCAGCATGGTCGGTGCCTGACTCGACCGTGACGATGCTCTCGGCCCGTCGCAGCCGGCATGCCGTCTGCCTGTTCGTAATCAACGAAGCTGAGCGGCTGCATCGACAGCTTGCCAAGATGCAGGCGGTCGATCACGGGCTCGATGTCGTGATCGCCGATGGCGGCAGCACCGATGGCTCGACGGATCCCGACCGCCTCGCCGCCGCGGGCGTGCGGGCGTTGCTCGTGAAGCAGGGTCCCGGCCGCCTCAGTGCGCAGATGCGGATGGGCCTGGCCTGGTGCCTGGCAGAGGGCTACGAGGGTATCGTGGTCATGGACGGCAATGACAAGGACGATCCCGCGGCGCTGCCCCGGTTCGCGCGGGCGCTCGACGAAGGAATCGACCATGTGCAGGGCTCGCGGTATGTCCCCGGTGGCCGGGCGATCAACACCCCGCTGTCGCGGCATCTCGCGGTTTCGATCCTGCATGCCCCGCTCATCAGCCTCGCGGCCGGCCGGCGATACACCGACACGACCAACGGATTCCGCGGCTACTCGCGGCGGCTGCTCACCGATCCCCGCGTGGCACCGTTCCGGGATGTGTTCACCGGGTACGAACTCCACTACTACCTTGCGATCCGGGCCGCCCGGCTCGGGTTCGGCGTTGCGGAGATTCCGGTCACCCGGGCCTATCCCGCCCACGGACGCGTGCCCACCAAGATTCGCGGCCTGCGGGGTAATGCCATGATCCTCGGGACGCTCGCGCGGGCATGCCTCGGCGCCTACGATCCGCCGGCAGAGCGTCTGCGGCCCGGCTCCCGACAGGCGGCCTGACCGAGCCATCATTCATTCCAGGAGTCTCCCGTGGCAGATGCACTCATCGGTGGCACCGGCCTAGTCGGCAGCACGCTGCTTCGCCGCCGCCACTTCGACGCGGTCTATCGCTCCACCAACATCGAGGAGATCGCCGGCCGCCGCTTCGACCGTATCTACTGCGCCGGAGCGCCGGCTGAGAAATGGAAGGCCAATCGGGATCCCGACGCCGACTGGCAGAATCTCGAACGGCTTCTGGGAGCGGTGATGCAGGCAGAGGCGCGACTGGTCATCCTGATTTCCACGGTGGACGTGTTCGGCGAACCGAGAGGTGTCACCGAGGATGACGTACCGACCGGTGGCACCGCCTATGGCCGCCACCGGCTCGAGCTCGAACGGCTGTTGGCGGCACGGTTTCCCACGCTCGTGGTCCGGCTGCCGGCACTCTTCGGTCCGGGGCTCCGGAAGAACGCCGTCTATGATCTCTTGCACGGCAACCAGACCGAAAAGATCGACTCCCGCGGGCGATTCCAGTTCTACGATCTCGAGCGGCTCGACACGGATCTCGATGCCGCGGAGCAAGCCGGGCTACGGCTGCTGCACTGCGCAACGGAGCCCGTCAGCGTCGAGCGCATGGCGCGAGAGGCCTTCGGGATGTCATTTGTCAACGAACTTTCTTCACCACCCGCCTCGTATGACATGCGCACGCTTCATGCGGCGGCCTGTGGCGGATCGGGGCCCTATCTTGCCGATGCCGACGAAACGCTCGCGGCGATGCGGCGATTCGTTGACCGGGAACGGGAGGTGCGGCGATGCGGCTAGCTGTTTCCAATATCGCCTGGCCACCGGAAGCCGATGCCGCGGCCGCCAAGCTCCTGGCCGATCACGGCGTGGCCGGCGTCGAGATCGCGCCGGCGCGGGTCTGTGAGCGGCCCTGGGAAGCGCCGTCCGAGCGGGTCGCGGCCTATCGCCGGTTCTGGGAAGAACGGGGCCTGCCGATCGTGGCCATGCAGGCGCTTCTTTTCGGCCGGCCGGAGCTGGTGCTGTTTGCTGACGCGGCCGCCCGCCGCAGCCTGCGGGACCATCTTCTGGCGATCATCGATCTGGCGGCAGGACTCGGCGCGGAGCGGCTCGTTTTCGGCTCCCCGAAGAACCGGCTGCGGGGCGGCCTCCGCCGGATGCAGGCCGAGGCGATCGCCGTCCCATTCTTTCGCGACCTCGGTCGCCGCGCGGCGGACCGCGGCGTCTGGCTGTGCATCGAGCCGAATCCGGTCGAGTATGGCTGCGATTTTCTCATCGACTCCCGGGAGGTGATCCGGTTCGTGGAGCGGGTGGGCGAGGCGGGGCTCGGCGTGCATCTCGATGCCGGTGGGATGAAGTTGGCCGGCGAGTCTCCGGCCGACGTCGTTGGTCGGGCCGGCAACCGCTGGCGGCACTTTCATGCCAGCGAGCCCCATCTCGCGGCTGTGGGTGAGGGCGGCGTCGATCACGTCGCGATCGCGGCGGCGCTGCGACAGGTTGGCTACGACGGCTTCGTTTCGGTGGAGATGGTGCAGGGTCCGGCAAGCACCTCGTGGCATGACCGGCTCGCGCGGTCGCTTGCGATCGTTCGCGCGGCCTATGGCGACGATCCTGCCGCGCGGACAGCGGCCTGAGTGTCGCCAGGGGTTTTTGCGGAGTCGGATGCCACGGTTGCCACGCCGTCGGAAAACCTGCGTCGTGCCTCGCGGCTGTGGGAGCCGGCCGGGCTGGTTCGCCATGCCTCGAGAGAGCGGCCCGTGAGCGATTCGAGCCGGGCGATCTCGGCGGCATACTGGTCTACGAGCGGTTGCAGGAGGGAGGGCCGCAGCGGCGGGGGCACCTCCGGAACGACATCGGCCCCCAGCCCGGGCACGACGACCTCCGCGATCTCGGCTGGGGGAACGGCGGCGAAGTCGGCCCCGTCGATACCGAGGTGCCGCGCCAGCGACTCGAGCACCGCAGCGGGTCGAGCCGAAATGTCATCCTGAAAGAGCACGAGCAACTGATCCCGCGGAAAGGCCGACCACCAGCGTTCTAGGCAGCCCACATAGTCGCCCCGGCTGCGAGATGCCGCCGAGCGGAAGTGGTCGAGGAACCACTGATCGCTTGCTTCGTGTTCGAGCATCTGGGCCCGGGCGAGGCCCATCAGGGCCGCCGACCAGGCTCGCTCCACGGGATTGCGGAGGCTGATGAAGAGGCGGATCTCGGGGCACGACTTCCGGATCGCTGCGATCTTTTCCGTCGCGAGCATCGCGTAGGCGGGTGTGATCTCTCCGGTCTTGATCGGCCGTCCGGAACGTGACCGCCGTGTCGGCGGCTCGAGCAGTCGAATCCATTCGCCGGCATCGCGATCGTCCGCGGTGTCCCAGTAGTGGACTTCCTTTCCTCGCGGAAAGGCGATCTGCGGATGCCGGGCGAGCTGGTGGTAGAGCCAGGTCGTGCCCCCCTTCTGCACGCCGATGCCCAGGAAATCGACGGCCATGGTGCGGTCTTCAGGAGGCTCGGGCAGCGGAGATGAAGGAGCGGGTCATCGTAGCCGCCCTGATTTCTCGGCGGCAATCGCGGCGGGTGGCCGGCGGCGGCGAACGACCGCCAAAACCTCCATTGACTCGCGGCGGACGCCCAGCTTCACTCCACCCCCCCAGAGAGTTAGAGACATCGCTGGCAGATCAGAGGTGCGCCGTGCATCCTTCAACACTCGACATATCACCCAGCAGACGCATGGTGTCGCTGGGCTGTGAACTCCGCAGGGTCGTAACCTCTCCCGCGTTCGTGTTTCTCGTGGCGACGGCCGCAGCCTTCGTGATCTTCTTCGCCCGCGGCCCGGCGGCCTACCTTCATCCCATCCTCTATACGGAGGATGGAGTATGGACCTCCTTGATCTATCGACGCGGGTTCTGGCATGCGCTCTTTCATGCCCGACCGGATTACCACGTCGTCGGCAACGTGCTGGCCCTGGGGATGGGCATGCAGGCCTGCGAGCTCTTCTGTGCGGGCAATGTGCTGGAGCTGCCGCGATGCTACGCGATCATCTCGTACCTGTTCTTCGCCATGACGGTGTCGCTGCCGATCCTCCTCCTGCGGAGTCAACTCAGGCCGCTCCACCTGTTGGCGGTCTGGCTGCTCGGCTGCTTTCTCCCGATCGGCACCTCAGGCATTGAGATCCTTGGCCGGATCTCCAACATCGGCTATGCGTTCGTGTATCTCGGCTTCGTGCTCGTCTGGTACCGCAACTGCGTGGCAAAAACCCGGCTGGCGTTCGTGCTCGCCGATCTCGGTCTGCTGACGTGCGTCGCGACCAATCCGATCTGCTTCGCGATCCTGCCGGCCACGGCATGGCCCTCGGTCGTGCGGTTCGTTCGTGAGCGTCGCCCGCTGACGGAGATCCTCCGCAGCCCGGCCGTGATCAGCCTCATGGTGTTGGCGCTCTGCAGCGCGGCCGTGTTCGTCAAACCGCTGCTCAACAAGCAGCGGAAGAATCCGCCGTTCCCGCTGACGACGGCCGTTGCCGTGGAGATGGGGGTCGCCCGCAATGCGCTCTTTCCGCTGGTCTGGCCCGTCTACGCACACCTCACCACGACGACGTCGCTGCTGGCGGCCACGGCCGTCATCGCCTGCATGGTCCGAATGGGTAGCCGGGACCGCCGCATGGTGTATGTGGGGGGCGTCGGGCTGTTGGCTATCACGTCGCTCGTGCTGGTGGCGATGCGGCCGGATCTCAGACGGACGGTGGACGACTATCACTGCACGTTTCCTGATCGCTACTACTACGGCCACAATCTCGTCGCCGTGCTGCTGTTCGTCGTGCTGGCTGCCGACGCGGCGGCATGGCTCCGAGGGTCGGTCCGCTGGCGGTGGCTGCCCGAGGCCGTGCTGGCCGGATTCGTGGCGGCCTGCGTTGCCAGGCAGGCGGCCACCGGCCTCGCCCATGACCAGTTTCAGAACACTGAGATCGGCACGTTCGCCGACTGCGTTCAGGCCGCCGTGGACGAGCGGCGGTATGTCACAGCCGCGGGGAAGCGACATCCGCAGGGCCAATTCCTGCTGATCGAGACGTATGCCCGGCTCGCCAACGGCAAGGGCTGGCAGATGACGCTGCCCCGCACGGTGGTCGAGCAACTGCTGCACTCGAGGTATGTCGTCGCGTCATGGCAACCGGAAAAGTGAGGTCGATATTCCGGCGGAAGGAACACGTCCGGATCGACTATCCTTTGAAACGTCCAAGCCCAACGCCGTGAGGCGTGGGGCGAGCCCTTGATCGCCCCCGATTCAGAGTCACCCTGCCCGGACCACCTTCACGCCGCTGGTGAGCAGCAGCGGCACCGGCTCACGGGCAAACTCCAACTCCACGAGGCCGGCGGCAAAGCCTGCCTGGGGAGCCGGAATCGGCACCCGCCATTCGGGGCCAGCTGCCGGCACCGGCTGCGACGACCAGTGCGCCTTGCGGAAGTCACGGCTCGATGAGGCCGCTGTCCAGAGGGTCACGCGCTCGGGCGTCGCCCCGCATGTCACCACGCACTCGGCGTCGTTCGTGTCGTGCCCTGCGTTGCCGTCGGTGAATCTCCAGTCGATCGCCGGCAGGGTCTCGATGCCAGCCACGTGCCGGCCGACGGCCGCCACGAGACCCGCCACCCGCGGCACCGGCAGGCCGTGGCCGGCGTTCGGGCAATACGACACCCACCGTGGTCCTGGCAGGCCGTCGTAATAGAGGCTGCATGCCTCCAGCGGCCAGTATGGGTCGTTCGTGCCCAGGGCGATCACCTTCGGCATCGTGTAGCGATCGCGGTAGGAGTAGGGATCGACGACCTGCACGAGATCGCGACCGCGTGGCGTGGCCAGGAGGTGTTCGATGCCGCGGGAGGTGTAGTCTCCGAGCTGCTCCGACATCTTGCCGAAACTCGCGACCTGCAGCTTCACATGATCACCGAGCGAGAGCATGTCGATCACCATCGGCACGATGCCCTTCACGCGATCATCAACCGCCGCCGACAGCCAGGTCGTCCAGCCACGTTTGCTCGCGCCCGTCACCACAAACTCGTCGATCTCCGCTCCCCATTGCTCCTTCGCCTGCGACGCTGCCGCGTTCATCGCCTCGACGGCCGACTTCACC
>JAUMAF010000131.1:0-2517 GCA_032117045.1 Pirellulales bacterium
CAAAGCACGGCCGCTGCCAGCAGCAGGGCCGCGGCCGGGAGGGCACGAAAAGGGGCTGGAAAGCGAGTTACACGCATTCCATGCAGTGTCGGCCCGCGCCCACCGCCGCGTCAACGCACTCCTGCGCACGGGTGATTGCACTCTTGCGCAGCCTGGTGAGGGCGTCGTGGGTGATGGATCGCGTCATCCCACCGGCTTCCGCCGGGGGCTTTTGGGGCAAGGGTGCGAGGGCGTCGTGGGTGATGGATCGCGGCGGCCGGCACCGGCTTCCTTTTTCTCGCCCTTACGCGGGGACGAATTCCGGAAGCTCGACCTTTCGCGCCAGCACCATGTTGCAGACCTGCTCCACGGTCGCTCCCACCGCTCGAAAGCCTGCCTGCTCACAAAAGCGGGGGATGGCGGACAGGACTGTTTCGTAGTTCTTCCGCACCGGGTCGGCCGGATTGAGATAGTCGTGGTCGTTGTGCGTGTCGAAATGAATGATGGGAATGGCGGGCTGCCGTTCCGACAGTTGCTGCGTGATATTCCCCAGCAGCACGAGATGATCGACATCCATGTAATCCGGCCGCAGATCGCGGTGATACAGCCGCTCGCCAATCCGCTCGAGCTTGCTGAAGTCCTGGGTCAGCGGAATGTTGGCGAACGGAAGATCGCCCTCCAACTGGCGGAAGCAGCGATGCGGTCGATGTGGATCCGGAACCGCCCCGGTCCAAATGGCATTGAGGTCGCGATAGACCCGGCCGGGCGCAGAGACCGATCCCCCCCGGAATCCGAGTTCCACCAGAACCGGAAAAGTGCTGTCGTTGGCGGAGAAGGTCCCGGGGCGGAAAAAGAGCGGACGCCGCCCGAAGGCGGTCTGCCACACGGCGATTGCTTCGGAAATGACCTGCCGTTGCTCGTCTGCGGTCAGTCCTCCCATATGGGCGCGGTACTTGCGATCGCCGAATTTCCACGGATGAACATGCAGTCCTTCGATGCAGGCGCCGTGCCGCCGCTGCATGTCAGTGAGGAGCCGTTCATATTTGAGCGCGCATTCCGGATGGGTGAAGAAACTGACCGGGAATCCGGCTGCCGCAGCCAGCTCGGTATATCCCTGAACGGCACCTGCTCCAAAATCCCAGTCGGCAGGCCCGCTGGCCCCCGGGCATTGCTGGGGAACTTCCACATCCATGGTCACAAGGACATATAAATCTCGCATCGTCCGGCTTCGTGCTCCTTTGCAATCAGGCCTTGGGGGCAAACAGCAGGTAACACACTCCCGCTGTCACAACAATCGACGAGAGGTCCAGCGCGAGTCCGACGCGGGCCATGAATCGTGGCGGAATCTCGCCGGTGCCGAACGCCACCGTACTGGGACCGGTCGCCACCGGCAGCATAAACCCGCAACTGGCTCCGATAACGCCAGGAGCCATCAGGAGGATCGGGTCAACGCCCGAGGCTCCCGCTGCGGACGCCAGAATCGGCATCAACATCGCCGTCACGGCGGTGTTCGAGGCTAGTTCAGAAACAAACGTCGCCAGCAGGCAGATCTGGAGCATCATCACCAGCACCGGCAGTCCCGCCAGTTGAGCGAAAAGATTTCCCAGGGAATCGTTCAGGCCCGTCGATTCGAAACCTCGTGAAATCGCGATGCCGCCCGCCAGAAGCAGCGGAATTCCCCAGGGAATCTTTTGGGCGCTTTCCCAGGTGAGCAGTCGTTTCCCCCTGCCATCGGGGAGCAGGAACAGCATCAACGCCGCAGACAGCGCCACCGTTTCGTCTCCGACGTCCGGCAGTTGCAAGAGTGCCGACCAGCCTCCGTAGGGAACAGTGCGGGTCAGCCAGGCGAGCGCGGCCAGCCCGAAAACCGTCAAGACGCGGCATTCTGCTTCGGTCCACGGGCCGGGATCCAGATCGATCCGGACGCGTTCCTTTGCCAAGCCCCGGGTCAGCCAGAACCAGATCACCGGGATCATCACCGCGACGATCGGCAGGGCGAACGCCATCCAGTCGAAGAACGAGAACTCCCGGCCCGTGCTCGATCGGTAGGAGGCGATGAACATCAGGTTTGTGGGCGCACCGATCGGAGTTCCCATGCCCCCGAGCGTGGAACCATGGGCAATGGCCAGCAGCAAGGGAGGAGCCAGTCGCTTTCGGCAGTCAGCTCCTTCCAGCGTGGCGAGTGCCACCGGCAGCAGAATCAGCGTGGTGGCGGTATTCGACATCCACATGCTGATCAGCACCGACGCCAGGAGAAATCCAAAGACGACCTGGCTTTCGTGTCCGCGGCCAACACACTTCAAAATACCGATCGCGACACGGCGGTGCGCACCGCTTTGCTCCATCCCGACCGACAGCAGAAATCCTCCCAGCACCATCAGGATGATCGGATTGCCGTAACAACGTGCGATCTCTTGGCTGCTCAGAATTCCCATGAACGGAAAGAGGGCCAGCGGGATCATCGCCGTGACCGGCAGGCTGACCGGTTGGAAAATCCACCAGGTGGCGCACCAGATTGATACCGCGGCGCACCAGCAG
>JAUMAF010000131.1:2527-4153 GCA_032117045.1 Pirellulales bacterium
TCATGCGAACTTCACCCGCTGAATCGCGGCGAGGAACGTAAGGCCGCCGCCAGCAGCATGACTGCCGCCGGGAGGGCACGGAGAGGGGCAGGAAAGCGAGTTGCACGCACGTCTGGCAGTGTCGGCCCGCGCCCACCGCGGCGTCAACGCATTCCTGCGCACGGGTGATTGCACTCTTGCGCAGTCGCCGCAATTCGGCGGCGTCGTGGGTGATGGATCGCGTCATCCCACCGGCTTCCGCCGGGGGCTTTTGGGGTGATGTGCGCGCAACGGCCCAGAAGCCCCTCGCGGAAGCGACGGGGATGACGCGTGCCATCACCATCCGGGCATGTGCTCACCCAAATCTGGTGGCTGCCCCTTTTTGCTCCCGGCGGTAGCTACTGGGGGCGAAGCCCGTGTCGCGCTTGAAAAGTCGGATCAAATACCCGCTGCTCGAGAAGCCGCTGGCTGCGGCGATCCGCTCGATCGAGAGGTCGGTCTCGGTGAGCAGCCGCTTCGCCCGTTCGAGCTTCACCCGCTGAATCTCGGCGTTGACCGGCCGCCCGAGCGTCTTTCGAAACCGCACCTCGAGCGCCCGCCGCGAACCGCCGACCGCCGCCACCACGTCGTTCACGCCGATGCCGCGGGACGAGTGGTCTTGGATGAACCGCACCGCCTGCGTCACGACAAGGTCGCTGGTGGCCTGCGCATCCGACGAGCGGCGGACGACGACGCCGGTTGCTGCCACGAGGATCCGCTGCGGCTTCACCTTCTCCCCTCTCATCATCCGGTCGAGCAGGGCGGCCGCATCCCAGCCGGCCTGTTCGCTGTCGAGCGCCACGCTCGACAATGGCGGATCGGCCAGCTCGCAGAGGAGGTCGTCGTTGTCGACGCCGACGACGGCCACCTCGTCGGGAACGGCGAGATCGGCGGGGTGGCAGGCCTCGCACACCTGCCGACCGCGGTCGTCGTCGCTCGCGAGCACGCCGAGCGGCTTGGGCAATGACCGCAGCCACGCCGCGAGAATCCTCTGCTCGCGGCCCCACTGCCGGTCGGCGGGGCGGCGCGGCATGGGAAACGGCTCGCAGGCATGGCCGGCCGCGGCCAGCCGCGATGCAAAGCCGGCGCCGCGGTCGATCGACCAGGGAAAATCCCCCCAGCTGCCGACGAAGGCGAAGTGCTTGAAGCCGCGATCGAGCAGGTGCTCGGCGGCGAGGGCTCCGGCCGCGAGGGAATCGGGCCGCACCTCGCTCAATTTGGCGAGCGGGCTGCCGGGGGCGAGCTGGCGATTGGTGAGATCGAGGACGATCGTCGGCAGGCCCGTCGCGAGCACGGCCCGCTCGACCTCGCGGGTTTCGATCCGCGCGATGATGCCGGTGCCGCCCCATTCCTCCATCCGTGGCAGCAGCTGCCGCAGGTCGGAGGGATTGATGTAGAAGCCCCATGGCCCGTGGAGCCGCGCGTAACGGACCACGCCGCGGAGAAATCGCCGCCCGTAGCCGAGCGACGTCTCGACCAGGAGCGCGACCTTCGGCGGCGGACAATCGGTTGGGCTCATGCGAATCACGAGCCTACCCTGAAGCAGAGGCGCGGGCCACCAAACACCCGGCCGGTTCACGAAGCCTGTCGCCGCGGAGCGGCACTCTG
>JAUMAF010000132.1:0-3201 GCA_032117045.1 Pirellulales bacterium
GGTCGGCCCGTGGGGTGAGGGGCCGACCACTATACCCGGTCGATCGGTTCCAGCGCGGTCGAGAAGGCTCAGTCGGCGCCGTCGCTGGCGACCGCGAGGACCGTATCCTTCGCCGCGAGGATCTTCTCACGGAGTTCCGTGGCGACGGCGGGATTCTCCTTGAGGAACGCCCGCGCCCGCTCCCTGCCCTGGCCGAGGTGCGTCTCGCCGTACCGCAGCCACGTGCCCGACTTGTCCACGAGCTTGGCCGCGATCGCCAGGTCGAGCAGATCTCCCTCCACGCTGATGCCGTCGGCATGCATCATGTCGAACTCGGCCACGCGGAACGGCGGGGCGACCTTGTTCTTGACCACCTTCACCTTCACGCGCTGGCCGACGACATCCTCGCCGTCCTTGAGCGTCCCGATCCGCCGCACGTCGATCCGACACGACGAATAGAACTTGAGAGCCCGGCCACCGGGAGTGGTCTCCGGGCTGCCGAACATCACGCCGATCTTCTCGCGGATCTGGTTGATGAAGATCACGGTCGTCTTGCTCTTCGCGATCGCGCCGGTGAGCTTCCGCATGGCTTGGCTCATGAGCCGCGCCTGCAGTCCCACGAACGAGTCGCCGATCTCGCCGTCGAGCTCCTTCTGCGGCACGAGCGCCGCGACGGAGTCGACCACGATGATGTCCACCGCATTCGACTTGATGAGCAGCTCGGCGATCTGCATCGCCTCCTCGCCGCTCGTCGGCTGGCTCACGAGCAGAGAGTCGAGCTCGATGCCCAGCTTCTTCGCCCAGCTCGGGTCGAGCGCGTGCTCGGCGTCGATGAAGGCCGCGATGCCTCCCGCCCGTTGGGCCGACGCGACGGCATGCAGCGCGAGCGTCGTCTTGCCGGACGACTCCGGCCCGAACACCTCGATGATGCGGCCGCGGGGAAACCCCCTGCCGCCGAGGGCCAGGTCGACCGACAGGCTTCCCGACGAGATGCCCTCGATCGGCGCCCGCTGCTCCACCCCGAGCGGCATGATCGAGCCCGCCCCGAACTCCTTCTCGATCTGCGAGAGCGTGGTGCGCAGCGCCGGGTTGTCGTCGAGAAACGAGCCGCCGCCCTTGCCGGCCTTGCGGCCCTTGCCGCCATCCTTGCCTCCCTCCCGCTCGTCTTTCCGGTCATCTTTCTGCTTGCCCATTCGTCCGCTCGCTCCGTTCGCTGATGCCGAGTGAGCCTCGGTGACCGCCGTGACTGCCGTAACTGCCGTGACCATGACGCCTGCCTCCTCGAGCCTGCTGGGTCTCCCGGCATCCCGTCGGGGTGGCTGCATCACCACCATGAATCGAGCGATTTGCCACGAAACCGTACACTGAATGCGTGTATAGTATCGGCTGCAGGCCCGCGCGACAAGAGGCAATTTGGACGGGCGTTCACCTCCCGGCCAAGGCACCCGGACCGAGCCTTCCGGGCCGAACCTTCCGGGTCAAACCTGCCGGGCCAGCCTCCTGGCCAAGGCCACCCGAACCCGGTTCACTTCGCGTCGGCACCAGCCGCGGCGAGCCCCCGACGGGCGATCGCCCCCGTCACGGGCAGGTAGCCATCCTTCTTGACGTCGGCCTGTCCGGACGCGCTCAGCACGTACCGCAGGAACTCGCGACGCAGCGGATCGAGCGTGGTTCCGGGCTTGTGGTTCACGCTCAGGTACAGGAAGCGGGCCAGCGGGTACTCGCCGCTGTAGGCGAACGCATCCTCCGGCGGAATCACCTTGCCGCCGGACCGGGGTGCGAGGGCGAGCGGCTTGACGCCGGCCGTGCGGTAGCCGATCCCGCTGTAGCCGATGCCATAGAGGTCACTCGCCACCGCCTGCACGACCGCCGAACTTCCCGGCTGCTCCTTCACGGTCGGCTTGAAGTCTCCCTGAAAGAGCGCGTGCTCCTTGAAGTAGCCGTAGGTGCCGCTCGTGGCGTTGCGGCCGTAGAGACTGATCGGCCGATCCTTCCACTCGCCCGTGAGGCCGAGATCGCCCCACGTCCGGATGTCGGCGGAAGCGCCGCCGGTGCGATTCTTCGAGAAGATCGCGTCCACCTGCTGGAGCGAGAGCGACTCGATCGGGTTGTCCTTGTGCACGTAGACGGCGAGCATGTCGATGGCCGTCGGCACGACGACGGGAACGTAGCCATGCTTCGCCTTGAACGTGTCCACCTCGGTGGGCTTCCAGTCGCGGCTCATCGGGGCGAACGTGCAGGTGCCCTCGGTGAGGGCGGGCGGCCCCGATGCCGATCCCTTTCCCTCGATCGCCTCGCGCACGCTCGGGTAGTGCTTCTTGAAGCCCTCCGACCAGAGCGCGACGAGGTTGTTCATCGTGTCGGAGCCGACGCACTTGAGCGACCCGGCCACCTCGCCCGGAGCCCGCACGTAGGACTCGAGGCCGGCGTCACGCTCATCGGCGGCGGAGGCGCTGCCGACGGCACCCACCAGGGCTGTAGCAAGCGCCAACCACGCAGCGAGGTGCCGAACTGCCTGCTGAAGGAACCGCGAGACACCGCATCGATCGATCATGCTTGCTGCTCCGAACGTCGTTCCCGAACGGATCGTGACCGGTAGAGCCATCTTCCACCGTGCCGACCGGGGCCCAGCATCATACGGCCTCCGCGCAAGGAGGAGATGAGCGTAGGCCGGGCCGTGCCGCGGGATGTGAGAAACGTGTGAATCCGCTCTGTCGCACCTTTACACGCGAGCCCGGTTCCACCCATAACGCACGCTCACGTGACCTCACGACCGCGACGCTCCTCGTGTGCCATGGCTGTCTTCGGTCCGTTCGCCTTCGTCGAGGCTCCCTCATTTCATGGGATTCCATGGATCGGGCTGCTGCTTCTCGGCCTCTATGCCCTGACAGCCGCCGCGGCGATGCTCGCAGCCACGCGTGCCCCGCAGGTCGCCGGCGACGTGGCTGTTCCGCGGGCCGAAACCTGGGGCCGATGGTTCATGCTCCTCCCACTCGCGCTCCTCTTCGGGCCGATCGTGTCGGGCCCGATCGCCGTCCCGCTGGCAGCCGCAGCGGTCGGAGCATCCGGTCTTCTCTTTCTCAGGCTCCACGACGCCCGTGCCCGCAGCGGACACCGTCTCCTGTCGCGGCGCGGGCTGTCACGTGCCCTCGAGCAGCTCAAGCGACGCCGGCCCGGACAGACGAAGCGCACGAAGCCCGGTCCGAAGAGCGTGCGCGAGTG
>JAUMAF010000133.1:0-3429 GCA_032117045.1 Pirellulales bacterium
GCGGGTCATCCGCCATGCCACGCCCATCGCGATCGCGGCGGCCGCGGCGATGGCCGTCGCGATCGGTGGCCTGCCGGGCATCCGCACGTCGGTGGCCATCGACACGCTCTTCACGCCGGAGAGCCGGGTGATCGGCGACTACCTCCACCTCGAGCGCACGATCGGCCCGCTCGTTCCCGTGGAGGTGGTGCTGCGGTTTGCAGACGACTCACCGATCCGCCCGGCCGAGCGGCTCGACATGGTGCGCGCGATCGGCGGGGTGCTGGCCGACATGCCGGGCGTCACCGGCGTGCTCTCGGCCGCGACATTCCTGCCAGAGTTGCCCGAGGCCTCCGGTACGGTCGGGGCGGCCCGCAAGGCGATCATCGCCCGCAAGCTCGAGCAGAATCTCTCCGGTCTCACCGACATGAAGATCGTGCGCGACATCCCCGGTGCTCAACTCTGGCGGGTGACGGCCCGTACGTCGGCCCTGTCCGGAATCGACTATGGCGATTTTCTCGGGCAGGTCCGCGACCGCCTTGATCCGATCGTTGCCGCGCACGGCGGCGCGGCACGCGGCGTGTCGGCCGATTACACGGGCGTCATGCCGCTGGTGAACGCGATCCAGAAGACGCTCCTCCACGATCTCTTTTCAAGTTTCCTCTCGGCCTGCGTCGTCATTGCGCTCGTGATGATGGCCGTGGAGCGGAGCGTGGTGGCGGGACTCGTAGCGATGATCCCAAACGTCTTCCCGATGATCCTCCTCTTCGGGCTCTTGGGCTGGACGCGGCTACCGCTCGACATCGGCAGCGTGATGACGGCGTCGATCGCGCTCGGCATGGCGGTCGATGGCACGCTTCATTTCCTCACCTTTTTCCGGCGGGGGCTTTCCAGCCAGGCAGGAGCCTCCGCATCGCCCGACCCGGCCGAGCGTGCCGCCGCCGTGCAGGCCGCCTTCCAGCACTCCGCTGCTGCCCTCACGCAGAGCGCGCTTGTCTGCGGCCTCGGCATCCTCGTCTTCGCCGCGAGCTCGTTCGCCCCGACGCGGCGGTTTGCCTGGATGCTCGCGCTCCTGGTCGCCGCGGCGCTCGCGGGCGACCTCGTCCTGCTGCCGGCGCTGCTCAGAGGCCCGCTCGGCCGGTTCTTCAGGCCGGCATCTCGATCACGGCTTTGATGACGCCGCTGGCAGGATCGAGAAACAAGGGAAACGCCCGGATCGTGTCGGCGAATGGCGTCTGGTGCGTGATCCATGGACGCGTATCGATCGTGCCCTCCTCGATCAGCGAAATGATCCGGGAGAAATCGCGGGAGAGCGCGTTTCGACTGGCGAGGATCGTGAGTTCGCGGCGGTGCATGACCGGGGCGTGGGGGAAGGAGAGCTCGGCCTGCGTGATGCCCACGTAGACAAGCCGGCCGCCGAAACTGCAGAACTTCATGGCGTTGGCCATGCTGACATTGCTGCCCGTCGCGTCGATGACGACATCGCACATCCTTCCATCGGTGAGCCTGGCGATCGCCTCCTCGTCGGTGGCGTCGCCCGTGGCGGCCACTGCGTCAGCCACGCCCATCCGCTCGCGGACGAACCGCAGGCGGCCGGCCACCATGTCCATCACGATCACACGGGCACCGGAAAGCTTCACAAACTCCAGGGCCGACAGGCCGATCGGCCCCGCGCCGATCACGAGCACCGTTTCGCCTGGCTTGGGCCCGCCGCGGTCGACCGCGTGGCAGCCGATCGCGAGCGTCTCGACGAGCGCGTTTTGTGCGTGCGTGAGCTTCGGTGAGGGGTGCAACTTGCGGGCAGGCACCGTGAACAGTGGCCGTAGGCCGCCGTCGCAGTGCACGCCGAGCGTCTGGTGGTGCTCACAGCAGTTGGTGAGCCGGCGCTCGCATGAGTAGCAGCGCTGGCAATTGATGTAGGGCTCGACACAGCAGCGGTCGCCCGACTTCAAGTTGGTCACCCCCGGCCCCACGGCGACGACCTCCACGCCGAGTTCGTGGCCGGGAATCCGCGGGTAACTGAAGAAGGGCATCTTGCCGAGGTAGCCGCCGTAGTCGGTGCCGCAGATGCCGACGGCGCGCACGCGGACGACGGCCTCGCCGGCGGCCGGGGGCGACGGCTCCGGCACGTCAATGAACCGAAACTCCTTGGGCTTCTCGAGGAGGAGGGCTTGCATAGCTAGGGATCCTGAAATTTTCGACAGGCTGAAGCCTGTCCTACTTGAGTCCGTAGAAACGCGTGGCGGTGCCGCCCCAGAGAAGCGTCTGTTCAGTGGCGGAGAGCCGGCTGACAAAATCGCTCACGATGCCGACGACCTCCGAATATTCGCCGGCGAGCAGGCAGACCGGCCAGTCGCTGCCGAACATCAGCCGCTCGGGGCCGAAGGCCTGGAGCACCACGTCGAGGTAGGGCGTAAAATCGGCTGCTTTCCACCCCCGCCAGGCCGCCTCCGTGACCATCCCCGATACCTTGCAGCAGACGTTGCCGTGCTTCGCCAGGGCCTCGATGTCGCGCCGCCACGGCTGGATCTCACCCGTCTTGATCCGGGGTTTCGCAAGGTGGTCGAGAACGAACGGCTGCTCGGGCAGCAACGCAGCCAGTTCCACGGCGGCCGGCAACTGCGGTGGGTAGAGCAGAAGGTCGTACGTCAGCCCGAACCCGGGCAGCTGCCGCAAGCCACGCACAAACGCCTCGCCGAGCAGAAACCGCGGATCGGGCTCGTCCTGCACGACGTGCCTGACACCCACGAACTTGTTATGCGGCGCGAGTTCGGCAAGCGCCGTGGTCACATCGTCGCTCCGCAGATCCACCCAGCCGACCACGCCGCGGATGAACGGGTTGGTTTCGGCGAGGTCGAGCAGCCAGCGACTCTCCGCGACCGACTGCCGAGCCTGCACGGCCACGCTACCGCCGATGCCCTGCGGCGCGGCGACGGCCGCGAGGTCGGCGGTGAGGTAGTCGCGGGCAATCCTCTCCATCCCCGGGCCGATCCACGGGTAGTCAGCGGCAGAGTAGTTCCAGAAGTGCTGGTGCGAGTCGATCTTCATGGCGTTTTCATCTCGTGCGGCCCAACGATGACCTGCGGGTGTTCCCGGGGGATGGAGTTGCCCGGCGCCCACCGCATGGCTAGTTGTTTTGAATCAGTCCCTCGATGTGCCCCACGTTCTTCACCGGGGTGAAGATCGCTTGGACGTCGTGCAGGAGCGATTCGTCGAGTGGCTCGGCTGCCCACTTTGCCCAGGCGCGGACGTTCGCAGGATTGGCGCTGCCGGCGACGGTCGTGGCGATGTCTGGATTCGCGATTGCGAACTGGAGGGCGAGTTTGGCGATCGAGCTGCCGCGCGACCTGCAGAGTTCGGCCGCCCGGCGGGCCACCGCCTTCACCTCCTCAGGTTCCTTGAGCCATGCCGGCAGCGGGGCGTCGGTCAAAAGCCGGGCGCTGAAGGGGC
>JAUMAF010000133.1:3439-8011 GCA_032117045.1 Pirellulales bacterium
CCGGCGTTCATCACGCCGATGCCTTTGGCCTTGAGAGCGGGAATCGTCTCGTCGGCAAAGCGGGTGTTTTGCAGCGTGTACTGGTTGTAGTTGAGCACGCAATCGACGGCCGTCTGGTCGCAGATGAACCGGAAAATCTTCTGCGGGTAGCCGCTGAAGCCGATGCACCGCACCTTGCCGGACTGCTGGATCCGGCGCAGCGCCGGAATCGTTTCGTCGACGATCTGCTGCATCGGCACGAACTCGATGTCGTGGCAGAGGACGATGTCGAGGTGGTCGGTGCCAAGCCGGTGAAGCGACACGTCGACGCTCTCCGCGACCCGCTTCGCGGAGAAGTCGAAATGCTCGAGCGAGTAGCGGCCCAGCTTCGTGCACAGGAGATACCGCTCGCGGGGCACCGATTTGAGCGCAATGCCGAGCAGCACCTCGCTCATGCCGCGGCCATAGAAGGGGCTCGTGTCGAACAGATTCATCCCGCAGTCGAGCGCCGCCTGCACGCTGCCCAGGGCCTCGTCGAGCGTGATCGAGCGGAATTCCGCGCCGAGCGAGGAAGCGCCGAAGGAAAGGATTGGGACTTGGAGTCCTGTTGTGCCGAGAGGGCGAGTGTGCATGGGTTGGTGACAGGCTGAAGCCTGTCCTACGTGGCGGTGAACGTGCGGCAGCCGATGGAAAGCAGGAGATTCGCCCACGGCGCCTTGTCGCCGGTCTGGATCGTGAGCACGTGGTCGTCCGATGCGACCGCCTCGTAGAAATCCCACTTCACGATCGGCGTGAGCAGGCAGGGCGACTGAGCGGCGCCGAGGATCCGCCGGTATTCGGCCCATACGGCCGGGTCGCCCGGCGTGGCGGCTGCGTACGAGTCGCTGCGGTCGACGCCCATCGTATTGACCTCGTCGATCCGCACGGCGCCGAGAATCGCCTCGAAGACCTGCGCGACCGTCGGCACGCCCGGCATGAGCTGCAGCGAAACAAGCTCGGCGCGGGGCCCGCGCTTGTTGAGTGCCGGATAGTTGCCGTCGGCGATCAGCACCTTCGAGTGGTGGCCGGATCGGGCGAGCACCCGAAGAATGTCGGGGTGGAGCAGGGGGCCGTTGAGCATGGCTTGGTTCTCAGGCGGTAAACGTGCGGAAACTCTCGATGCTTTGCCGGGCCGCAGCGAGCGGCCCCGGGAGTGGAAACACCTCGGCCGACAGGTGCCCTCGGTAGCCGATTTGCCGGAGGGCGGTGACGACCGGCCGGGGGTCAGTGTGCCCCAGCCCGATGGCGCGGCGGTTGGAGTCGGCCCAATGCACATGACCGACAAGCTCACCACAGGCCACCAACGCCGCGGCGTGATCGACCTCCTCGATGTTCATGTGGAAGAGGTCGCAGAGCAGCCTCACGTGGGAGATGCCGCGGGCCCGGAGAAAATCGGCCGCCTCGGCCTGATGGTTGAAGAGGTTGGTCTCGTAGCGGTTCAACGGCTCGTAGAGCAGCACCTGCCCGTGCCGCGCCGCGCGGCTCCCGAGCTCATGCAGCGCCTCGGCGAGGAAGTCGAGCGCCGCCTCGCGCGACACCTCCCCCTCGCTGCGACCCTGCATCGATCCAATGATTGCCGGGGCTCCGAAGCCGCCGGCGGCATCGATGAGCCGACCGATGAACTCCCGCGCCCACCCTCGATGCTCCGCGTCGGCGTGGCAGAGCTGCAGCTTGTGCTTCACCCAGCCGGCCCCGGTGCCGACAGCGGCCAGACCGAGGCCGTGGGCGGTGAGCAGCCGGTCGAGCCCGACCCCCGAGATGTCCACGGCGGACTCGGGGAACACCTCCACCGCATCGAATCCCAGTTCTGCCGCCGCGCGGCATCCGGCCTCGAGGCCATGGTGGAAGACGAAGGGCCCCTGGCGGGCTTCCGGCACGAGGCAGATCGTGATCGCGGACTGCATGCATCGACAGGCTGAAGCCTGTCCTACGTGCCAAACAGGGGGCGGAGGTGGCGGTCGTAGATGTTGTCGGTAACCTGCTTCGCGACGATCGAGCGGTTGGCCTGCAGCAGGCCGGTGTATCGGGAGCCCTGCTTCGCCGCCACCTTGAACGAGACATGCAGCAGCTGTCGCATGCTGGCGTTGAAGGCGGGATTCGTGGGCACGTGGCGGATGGCCGCTGCGAACCGCGGCCCATCCCAGCCGTTCACCTCGGCGGCTGATGGCAGCTGCCCGCGGTCGATGTCGATCACCGACGCGTACGGGGCACAGAGTTCATCGACATGTTCGAGGGCGTAGGCGTAGATCTCCTTCGCCAGCACGAGGCCGTCACCCCCCGCCTCCGCAAGGCCGATCATCTCCTCCAGCCACGTCGTGCCGGCGGTCTTCAGGTGGACGCCCGCGCCGGTCCGCTCAAGCACCCGACGGATGACGGGATAGAGCGAGAACTTGTCGCTGCCGGAGTGCACCGAAAGCTTGAGTGCCGCGGGCAAGCCATACTGCCGGGAGGCGAGCCCGCAGACGGCGACATCGTCGGAAAACTCCTGCTCGAACCGGACCACATCGCCAACGTAATCGACTCCCTTGTTGAACCGGCCGGTGAACTTGGGCGCGATCGTTTGCAGCGGAATCTCTTCCTCCGCCAGGAGCGCCAGGATCACGAGCAGTTCCGGCGGCGTCTGCGGCTCGTCGGTCTCGTCCATGCTCACCTCGATGACGACGTCGTCGTCGCCACGCCCGCGCCGGATATGCCGGCAGATGGCACCCGCTTCACGGCAGGCGAGCAGGTATTTGCGGACGATCGCGCCGGTCTTGGCCGCGGAGAGCGGGATCTCCCCCGCGATGCCCGGCACCGACACGGGCCGGCACAATTCCGGGTGCCGGCCCACGAATGCCTCCACATCGGCGTCGCCCGCCGACTTACCGATCGAGTCGGCGACGTCGATCGTGAAGAAGTCGCTCCAAGCCAGGAACCGATCCACCGTGTCGAGCCGGATATGGTCGGCGTCGACGAACCAGGCATATGCCCACTTCCTCACGTCAACCGCTTTCTCAGCCGCGGCGCGGACGCTCGCCGGGTCGCTGCCGATGAACGTGTGCTCGCGGTTGCTCTTGTTCCACACCGGGGCCACGACCACGCCTTCCGCCGCCAGACGCTCGAAAGCGGCCAGCTGTGCCTCCGCCTCGTGCGCGAACCGGTCACCAACACCGAAGGAATACCGTGGCAGGATCTTCATGGCCGTAGCCTAGCTGCGAGCCCAGACGGGCGGGAATGATGATTCTTGACCCCAGCATGGCTATTCTTGACCCTCATGCCGACCCCCTCCCGATCGCGATCCCCGCGCCCTCGCTCGCGCACGCCGCTACCAGCGTTCGTCTCCCGGCAGGTGGTATCGGCCTCCCGCTATTTCCTCGACCTGCGACCCGACACCCACCGGCCGCTGACAGTCGTGTGCGGCGGGGAAGAACTCGTTCAGCCCGACTATCTCGTCGAGCGGGACGACTTCCCCTACTACTGCCTTGAATTCGTGGCCGCGGGCCGCGGCACGGTGAGGCTTGGCCGACGCAAGGAACCGCTCACGCTAGGGTCGGTATTTGCCTATGGGCCGGGAATCTCGCACGCGATCGCGACCGACCGGCGCCGCCGGCTGCGAAAGTATTACGTCGATTTCGCCGGCCGAGCCGGCCTCACCTGGCTGCGGTCGGCGGGGCTGCCGCCGGGCAGCCACCTCACAGTCAGCCACCCGCGGGAGGTCCGCGAGATCTTCGATCTGCTTCAGCAGTGCGGCGTAGGCCAGTCGACACACAGCCAGGCGCTCTGCACGCAACTCCTTGGCGTGCTGCTCACCAAGATCTCGGAGCGGGCGCTGCCCCGCAATAGCGGCGACATCGAGGCCCGGGCGACGTTCGAGCGGTTTCGGCATTTCTTGACCGCAGCGCGGCAACGACTCATGTCGATCGAAATGGCGGCCAAGGAGTTCGGCATCTCGACGGCCTACGCCTGTCGGCTGTTCCAGCGATTCGACGCTGCGAGCCCCTACCAATATCTACTGCGGCAGCGGATGAATCTCGCCGCTGACCTGCTGACCCACGAGCGGCTACAGGTGAAACAGGCCGCGGCCCGTCTCGGCTTCGCCGACCAGTACCAATTCTCGCGGGCCTTCAAGCGGGTGACCGGCGTCTCGCCCCAGGCTTTCCAACGCCGTCAGTATCCGAGCGAGCACAGGCCACGAGGGCTACAGCGAACGCCCCGCGACGGGGCATAGCCCCGAACCGGCGAGTGACCGTCTGAAGCCTGTCCTACGTAGGACGGGCTTTAGCCTGTCATTGCCTGCGCTACACGTCGAGATTCTTGACGTCGAGGGCGTGCCGCTCGATGAAGTCGCGGCGCGGCTCGACCTTCTCCCCCATCAGCACGCGGAAGAGGTCGTCGGCCGCGGCGGCGTCGGTCATCGTCACGCGGAGGAGCGTGCGATTGGCCGGATCGAGCGTCGTGTCGCGCAGCTCCTCGGCATTCATTTCACCGAGTCCCTTGAAGCGGGTGATCGACAGGCCCTTCTCGCCGGCCCGGCGGACGGCCGTGAGCAGCCCTCGCAGGTCCTCGAGGCCGATC
>JAUMAF010000134.1:0-8837 GCA_032117045.1 Pirellulales bacterium
CTCGGTTTGGGCTGTTTCCCTTTCGCTCGCCGCTACTGAGGAAATCGATTTTTCTTTCTTTTCCTGCGGGTACTGAGATGTTTCAGTTCTCCGCGTTGGCCACCGCAACCTATGGATTCAGTTACGGTCAGTTCAGGAACCCCGGGATCATCACCTGTTTGACGGTTACCCCGGGCTTATCGCAGTCTTCCGCGCCCTTCACAGCCTTCTAACGCCTAGACATCCCCCATGCGCCCTTTCTAGCTTGACCACCCGAATCGAGTGCTCGCGAACGAGCCTGTCTTCGAGTGAGCTATCACTGGACCATCGAATCGCCACCGCTTGCGGTGGCTCGGTCCAGCACAACGATTCTCGCTCTTTTCAAAGGTGCCACTACGACTTGCGTCGCACCGACACCATTGAGCCTTGGGAGAACGCCTCCAGAGATCCGCTTGAGACGGACCTCCATCGACATTCTTTCAAGATGCCAATTACCACGACCAAATTGTCAAAGAACGGAGCCGGGCCAGCGATGGATGAACCATTGCTGGCCCGTATGCGGGAACCGATCCCAGGAGATTAGGGATCGGCCGCGACAGACCCAAAACTTAGCGGCGGCTTTCCGGACCGTCAAGCGGCTGAAAAATACCGGGGAATTTCACGAATTTCCGTCACTACCGGCAAGGTATAACCCACTTTTATGATACGCCTCGGCCTCCCTTGGGGTTCGCGACCGGCCTGGTCGCTCGCTGTTTGTGCCTCTTTTTACGGCATTGGGGCCTCTGCGCAGCCGCCAACGGTCGTCCCCGTTGTGGCGGCACGGGTTTCCACGATGCAGGCGGCCACGGGACAGCCGTTCGTGGGCACAGTCCTACCAGCCCGAACGAGTGATGTGGGTAGCGCGGTGGACGGCCGGCTGGTGGAGTTGCCGATCGTTGACGGCCAGCACGTCTCGGAAAACGAGCCCATCGCGCAGCTTCTCCGCGGCCTTCTCGAAATCGAGCGCGAAGGGGCCGTCGCCGAACTGGATCGTCGTCGCCAGGTGCTCGCCGAACTCAAGGCCGGCTCGCGGCCCGAGGAGATCGAACAGGCCCGTGCCCTCGAGGCGGGTTTCGAGGCGCGGCTCGCCTACGCCCGCAGTCGCCTGGCGCGACTCGGACGCCTCGCCGAGCGGGGCACGAGCACCGTGGATGAACTGCAGGATGCGCAGACCGAACTGCAGGCGATCGAGGCGCAGCTCCGCGGCAGCCGCGCGGCGCTGGCGTTGATCGAGGCAGGCCCGCGTCGCGAGCAGGTCGCGCAGGCCGCCGCCGCCGCAGCCGTGCAGGAAGCCGAGGTGCAACGGATCGATGATCAGCTCGCGAAGCACACGATCCGTGCGCCCTTCAGCGGCTGGATCGTCGAGCGATTCACCGAGAAGGGCCAATGGCTCTCACGCGGCGGGCTCGTGGCGCGAATCGCCGAGCTCGACACCGTCGAGATCGAGGCCCGAGTGCCGGAATCATCGATTCGCGAGCTCCGCGAAGGCACGGCGGTGCGGCTCGAGTTTGATGCCTCGCCAGATCACACGTGGATCGGCACGATCGCACGAGTCGTGCCGCAGGCAGACCTCCTCAGCCGCAGTTTTCCCGTGAAAATCCGGCTCGAAAACCGCGTGGTCGATGGCGGCCCGGTGATCAAGGGCGGAATGCTCGCACGGGCCTGGCTCCCGGTGGGCACGGCGGGAAGCGTGATCGTCGTTCCCAAGGATGCCCTCGTGCTCGGTGGCCCGCGGCCGCTGGTTTACTGCATCGATACAACCGACTCGACCCACGGAACGGTCCGCCCCGTCGAGGTGGCCCTGGGCGCGGCGGTCGAAGGACATGTCGCCGTGCGGGGTGGACTCGAGCCGGGCGGGCTCGTGGTGGTCCGGGGCAACGAGCGACTCCGCCCGGGGATGCAAGTCACTTTCGGGGCCGTCGTCGATTGATCCGCCAGCCGGAAAATCACTTCGCCGCAGACCGGGCGCCACGACCATGAATCTCATCGCCGCCTGCGTCGCCAGCCCCGTGAAGGTCGCGGTGGGCGTCATCCTCGTGATGCTCTTTGGCGTGCTCTCACTGCTTTCGATGCCGGTCCAGCTCACGCCGGAGGTGCAGATCCCCACGATCACCGTCGAATGCCGGTGGCGGGGTGCGAGCCCGCAGGAGATCGAGCGGGAACTCGTGCAGCCCCTCGAGGAACAGCTCCGCAGCGTCGAGGGCCTCGTCAAGCTCTCGAGCGATTCCGGCAGTTCCTCCGGATCGATCGAACTCGAGTTCGCCGTGGGCACCGAGATGTCGCAGGCCCTCGTGAAGGTCAACACGCGGGTGCAGCAGGTCCGCGACTGGCCGATCGATGCCGACCGCCCCGTAATCAAGACGGCCAGCGCCAACGACCGCCCCGTCGCTTGGTTCATCCTCGGTCAGGCCGCCCCCGAAGTCACCGCGATCGCCGCAGCCAAGGCTCGGCATCCCGCCCTCGCCGCCGAACTCGACCGCATCTCCTCGGCCCGAACGCCCGATCTCGCGCTCTTCCGACTCCGTCGCCTGGCTGCCGCCCACCCCGAACTCACCGATCTCGCACCGCCCGACATCGACGTCGAAGCCGTCCGCCGCATGGCCGAGGATGAGATCGAGAGCCGACTGGAACGGGTCGACGGGGTGTCGAGTGCCGATCTCGTCGGTGGCCGCGAAGACGAGCTGCAGGTGATCGTCGATCCGCAGCTGCTCGCTGCCCGCAACCTCACGATCGAGGATCTGCGGATGGCGCTCGCCAACCAGAATCAGGACACCTCCGGCGGCGATCTCTGGGAGGGCAAGCGGCGGTATGCGGTCCGCACGCTCGGGCAGTTTCGCTCTCCCGAGCAGGTCGAGGGGGTGATCATCACCCGCCGCGACGGCAAGCCGGTCTATGTCCGTGATGTGGCCAAGGCGCGGCTCGGCACCAAGAAGCCCGACGGCATCGTCCGCCGGTTCGGGGCCAACAACATCGCGATCCGCGTGACCCGCGAGTCGGGCGCCAACGTGCTCGACGTGATGCGGCGGCTCCGGGCGGTTGCCGCCACGATCGACACCACGCTGAAGCCCAAGGGCCTGAGCCTCTCGTTGATTTACGACGAGACCACCTACATCGACTCGGCCATCGGCCTCGTCAACGACAACATCATCGTCGGCGGCCTGCTCACGCTCGCCACGCTGCTCATCTTTCTACGAAACATCCGCTCCACGCTGATCGTGGCGATGTCGATTCCCGTGAGCGTCATGGGCACATTCTTGGCGCTGGCGGCCTTCAATCGCACGCTCAATGTGATCAGCCTCGCCGGCATCGCCTTCGCCGTCGGCATGCTGATCGACAACGCGGTCGTGGTGCTCGAAAACATCTTCGTGCACTGGACCGCCGGCGAGGAGCCCAAAGAGGCGGCGATCAAGGGCACCACGGAGGTCTGGGGGGCGATTCTCGCCAGCACACTCACGAACGTGGCCGTCTTCGTGCCCGTGCTGTTCATCGAGGGGGAGGCGGGGCAGCTCTTCGGCGATATCGCCCTGGCGATCGCGGCGGCCGTCGGACTCTCGCTGGCCGTGTCGGGGCTCGTGGTGCCGGCAGCGGCCGCCGTTTTGCTGCAGGGCCGCCACGCTCGCGCCGCCGCGGCCGTGGTGACCGGCGACGGCGCCACCGCGGATTCCCGCCGCGGCGACGTGCTCAGCCGCTTTGGCACCGCGTTCATGGCCGTCGTCACGGGCTTCAACAGGTTTCTGCTGGCCAGCGGCTGGCGGGAGGCGACGGTATCGATCGTGATCATCGCCGCGTCGGCGGTCGCCACCTGGCTCTTGATGCCCAAGGTCGAATACCTGCCCGAAGGCAATCGGAATCTGGTGTTCGGGATTCTGCTGCCCCCGCCGGGCTACAACATCGACGAGCTCCTGCGGATGGGCGACATGGTCGAAAAACGGCTCGTGCCCTACTGGGATGTCGATCCCGGCACGCCGGAAGCGAAGGCGCTCGATGCCCCGATTCTCGGCGACTGCTTCTTCGTGGCCCGGGGCCGCAGCGTGTTCATCGGTCTCCGGTCACTCGACCCGCTCGAGGCCGCCAAGCTCGTGCCGTTGATCCGCCGCGTGGCGGCCGACCTCCCGGGGACGTTCGCCGTGGCCAAGCAGTCGAGCCTGTTCGAGAACGGCATCGGCTCGGGCCGCACGGTCGACATCGAGATCACCGGGCCAAATCTGGAAAAACTCGTGCAGCTCGGCGTGAAGGTGATGGGCAAGCTCCCCGAGGCCACGCCCGGCAGCCAGAACCTCCCCAAGCCGTCGCTCGACCTCTCGAGCCCCGAGGTGCAGCTCGTACCGCGGTTCGAGCAGGCGGCCGACATGCGGCTGGATGCCCGGCAACTCGGCTACATCGTCGACTGCCTCGTCGATGGCGGCTACGCCACCGACTACTTCCTCGACAGCGATCGGATCGACCTCGTCATCAAGGGCGACGACCGGTTCGTGCAGCGCACACAGGACCTGCAGACGCTCCCCGTGGTCACGCCCGGCGGCCAGCTCGTGCCGCTTGGCAGCGTGGCCGAGATCCGGGAGTTCTCCAGCGGCCCCGAACAAATCCTGCACCGCGAGCGGGAGCGGGCGATCACCGTGCAGGTCTCCCCGCCCCCGAAGATGCCGCTCGAGGAGGCTCAGGACCGGATTCAGCGGCTCGTCGTGCAGCCGCTCGAGGATTCGGGCGACCTCGACGGCGGCTACAAGATCACGCTCGGCGGCACGACCGACAAGCTCGTAGCCACCTGGAAGTCGCTCTGGTTCAACCTCGTGATCGCCGGCGTGATCACCTACCTGCTGATGGCGGCGCTCTTCGAATCATGGCTCTACCCGGCCGTGGTCATCGCGTCTGTGCCGCTCGGCAGCGTCGGCGGCCTGCTCGGCATTGCCTTGCTCAACTGGCTCGGTGGACCGTTCGGGGTTTTTCAGCCGCTCGACGTGCTCACGATGCTCGGCTTCGTCATCCTGATCGGCACCGTGGTCAACAATCCCATCCTGATCGTGGAGCGGGCGCTGCAGTTGGCCCGCGCGGGGGGCATCGAGCCGACCGAGGCCGTGCTCGAAGCCGTCCGCAGCCGCGTGCGGCCGATCTTCATGACGACCCTTACCACCGTGCTCGGACTGCTGCCGCTGGTGCTCTTCCCGGGGGCAGGCAGCGAACTCTACCGGGGTTTGGGCGCCGTGCTCCTGGGCGGCATGCTCTTCTCGACCCTCGTCACGCTGGTGCTGGTGCCGGCATTGCTCGGCCTCTGCTTCCGCATCTTCGGCATGGGCTCCCCTGCCCCGGCTCGATCAGCCGGCGACGCGGAGCATCCAGATGGCGAGCACAGCCCGCCCAGTCCACGCCATCGTGCGGAACCAGTTGCCGCGCACGAGTGAGGCGACGGTCGTCGCCGCATGCCCCTCACGTGCCAGCCGGGCATGGAGCGGCATCTGCAGCAGCGCCGTCGAGAGCCAGATCACCAGAATCAAGACCACGCCGCCGACCGCAGGGCCGCGGCCGATGCCCGCCGGTGGATCGAGGGCGACCAGCGCCGCGGTCGCCATTTCGACGAGCATGAAGGGCACGACCACCCACGCGGTCCGCCGCTGGTTTTCCAGGGCATAGGCCGAGGAAGCGTCGCCCGAGGAGGAGGCGAACAGCGGGTAATGCACGACCTGCACGAACCAGATCAGACCGCACATCGCCCCCGACGCGAGGGCCTGCGCCGCGAGGATGCCTTCCTGCATCGTGAAGCCCATCATGAAATCCATCGCGAGCGTCAGCGGAGCGCCTCTGTCATCCTGCAGCCCGCGGCCGGTGCACCCGCCAGGCATGCAGGAGGATCATGCCGAAGGGCACCCACCAGAGAAGATCGTTGGTCGGTAGCGTCCAGCCGAACTCAGGCGGCACATCGCCGCGCAGCAGCCCCATCAGATAGCCGAGAGGCCCGAAGATCTTGCCCAGGAAGCCGACCAGCACGATCGGCCAGTGCCGCACGGGGTCGGACGCGGCGGCCAGATAGCCGATGCCATACACGCCCACGATCATGCCCACGCACTGCCAGATGAACGGGTAGTTGGGATGGGCGATGCCGGTGAGGTCGAAGAGCCAGCCCGGCAGGAGCACGGTCAGCGCACCCCACGCGAGGTTGTAGATGCCGGCGGCGACGAGCCAGCGGCCCATCCAGATCGGCGTGGTGGTTGGTTCGGCGACGGTGGCCATCGTGTCACTCCCCGATGTCCTCGGCCCAGAGCTTCGGATGGGCCTCCATGAACTGCCGCATCAGTTCGATGCACCGTTCATCCTGAAGCACCGTGAGCTGCACTCCCCGCTCGATCAGCAGTTTTTCCTCGCCCATGAAGGAGCGATTCTCCCCGATCACGACCCGCGGGATGCCGTAGAGCAGGATCGCCCCGCTGCACATCGGGCAGGGGGAGAGCGTGGTGTAGAGCGTGCACTCCCGGTAGAAGGCCGCGGATCGGCGGCCCGCCCGTTCGAGCGCGTCCATCTCGCCGTGGAGGATCGTGCTTCCCTGCTGCACGCGACGGTTGTGGCCCCGCCCCACGATCGCGCCGTCGTGCACGACGACCGAGCCAATTGGGATGCCCCCCTCGGCGATCCCCTGCTCCGCCTCTTCGATCGCCGCCTGCATGAATGCATCCATAAAGGCGGAAGATACCTCGCTGACCGCCGGAGCGTCCACTCCCGCAGGAGGCCCCGCACGACGAGCCGCGGGCGGTGAAGACACCCGCTCCGCGCCGTCGCGGCGGTATTGAGCACCACCTGCTCGATCGCTACCGTCCCGGCCCCCAACCGGAGGACTCGCCGATGACACCTGCTGTGCACTCCCTGATTCGGCTCCTCGCGCTCGCCGGGGTCGCCGGCTGTCTTGGATCTTTGGCAGCGTGGGGCGAGGAACCCACCGGCATGATCGAGGGCCACCCTGCTCTGGCCCGCGCGCCGCGGCACACGATGACCAAGCAGGGCCGACAGGGCGACCCGGTCAACATCGCGTTTATCGGCACGGAGGAGGAACTGCACCGCACCCTGTCTCAGGCCCGCTGGTATGCGGCCGACCCGATCACGCTCACGACATCGATCCGGATTGCGGCCGACGTCGTGCTCAGAAAGCCCTATCCGCATGCTCCGGTCAGCGATCTCTACCTCTGGGGGCGGCGGGAAGATGCGGCCTTCGAGCAGCCGGTCGGCAACAGCCCGAAGCAGCGGCACCATGTGCGGTTCTGGCGTTCGGCCGAAGTCGACGCCAACAACGAGCCGCTCTGGCTCGGGGCCGCAACGTTCGACGAGCGGGTCGAACTCAGCCACACCACCGGCCGCATCACCCACAAGATCGCCGCCGATGTGGACAAGGAACGGAACAAGATCGTCCTCGACGCCCACCGCTCCGGCGTGCTCGACGGCTACTACTGGGTAGACCGCTTCCACCGCGAACGCGAGGGAAAAAACGGCGGCGGCGACCCCTACTTCACCGACGGCCGGCTCGCCGTGGGCGTGCTCTCGTTGACACGGTAAACAACCGGCCGATTCACGCCCACAGTTCGGGTTGTCGAAAAACAAGGGTTGTGGCTACGCTGCCCCCGGTGTTCTGATTCGCGTTGATTCATACCGACGCGTTCATCCTCAACGACCATCCTCACCAACAAGGAGTCGAGCCATGGGTAAGGGCAATAACTCGCAGAAGAACGATAAGAAGAACAAGAAGCCGAAGCAGGACAAGACGAAGGTCGCTCCAAAGAAGTGACGGGTGCTCGCGAAAATCCGTCTGCCGAACGCGACCGCCGAATCCGCCAGTGCGGCTGGTAACGGCAGGGGCCGCGGCGACCGATTTTCGCATGTGTCCCGGTGGGTCTGACGCTCGAGTCCATGGCACGCCGTGCTGGGATTCGGTCCCGCTGGATATGCGCGGTCGCTGCGTCCAATCATTTCCGCGTGTTCGGCTGTGCTCGTCCGTTGGGAACGAGCCCGACGCTCGCGCGGGGAATGAGCGGTGGCAGACATTACTTCGTGGCAGCGATGGCTCCGTCTTGCAGTCGTCGTGATCGCGACGGGCGGGGTGGTGTCGTGGCTTTCGCCGACTCCGGTCCGAGGACAGAAGCAGGACTCGAAAGGCCACGCTGCCGACCCCGCCACCAACACGCAGGCGGAGTTCGAGGAGCGATATCGCCGCGCGGTGATCCTCGCCAGTGATCGGTGGCGTCGCGCGATGTTCGAACTCGATGAATGGCTGGCGGTTCAGCCCGTCTACACGCCCGAGCAGGTCCGACAGATCAGGGCTGGCCTCGCCAACCGCGTCGCGGCAATGTCGTCCTATGACCTCGACTATCTGCTCGACACCCTCGATTTCAAGCTGCGGATTCTCGCGAGTCCCGAAGCCACCGAAGCGCGAGAGTGGCTGGGCCGCTACCTCTCGGTGATGGCCGACGCGAAGCGGGCCGCGCTGCTTCGGGAGTTGCCTAACGTCGTCGAGATGACTTCGGGCGAACTCATCGCGGGGATCAAGGCGGTCGAAGCCAAGCGGGCCGCCGTCGAGAAGCAGGCGCGGCAGGTCGCCAGTGGCCGCCGGGAGATCGCCGCATTTGTGCACGAGAGTCGAGCCGCTGATGACGCAGCCAAGGCCCGGACGGCCCGGGTCCGTCGAGGGGAGGCAGCGTTCTCTCCGTACCGCAGCCAGCCGGTGGGCGATCCGCCCTTCGCCAACGCCTACGACAGCCCGACGGTCATCGGCGTCGGCCCATGGGGAACGTTCGTGGGGATGAGCGTCGGCGCCTTCTGAGGCGGCTTCGATAGCCGCAGCG
>JAUMAF010000135.1:0-14180 GCA_032117045.1 Pirellulales bacterium
GAGCGGAATGGCACCGTGATCCAGAAAGAACTTCTCCACGGCCAAGTCGATTTCACCGGTGGTCACACCGGGCCTGACCATGGACCTCGCAACCTGATGCGCGCCCCAGACAACGAGACCGGCACGGCGCATGAGCGCGATTTCTCGCGGAGACCGAAGATTCACCACGGCGACACTCACCTCAGACTGAAAAGACGACGGGAACGAAGATACGAAAGAACGACACACACTCGAGACACGGCTCGAAATCGAGTATACCCGCAGGCATGCGCACGGCGATCAAGCCACCCCGCGGCCCTCGTGAGCCATCACCGGCCGCGAGCCGCACGTTCAAAGCCCTGCACAGCCGTCTTGACACGCGCAAAAATCTCGTCCGCAGTCCCCAGGCCGTCGATGGAGATGAGCTTTCCCTGACGACCGTAATAATCGAGCAGCGGGGCCGTTTGCACCTCGAAACTGGCGATCCGCTTGGCGAAGACTTCCGGATCGTCATCCTCGCGTTTTCGAGCAAGCATCCTGCGGACGAGTTCGTCCCGCGGCACCGCCAACTCGATCACCCCGTCCACGCTCATCGCCCGTCGCTCGAGAAGGTCGTCCAGGGTCTCCGCCTGGGGCAACGTTCGTGGAAAACCGTCGAGCAGACAGCCATGGCGGCAGTCCGGAGCCTGAAGACGCCGACTCACCATGCCCACGATGATGGGATCCGGTACCAACTGCCCCTGCTCCATGGAGGAGGCAGCCTGGATTCCGGCCGGTGTTCGCTCGCGGACTTCGGCCCTCAGCATCTCGCCGGTGGAGAGGTGCGGCACCTTCAGCATCTCAACGAGACGCTGGCACTGCGTACCCTTCCCGGCTCCGGGTGGCCCGATGAGGATGATCCGCATGACAGGTCCACTATGCTGACGACGGGCAGGCCGAAAGCACCACCCTCAGGTGGCGGGCACGACTTCGGCGTCGCGGCCACGGCGCCGGCCTCCAGACGGGAGTCAACTCTTTTCGAGCAGGCCGCTGTAGTTCCGCATGACGAGATGGCTGTCGATCTTCTGCACCAGGTCGAAGGCCACGCTCACCGCAATCAGCAGGCCGGTACCACCGTAGAAACTGGCGATCTGCGCCGGAATCCCCAGGGCACCGCCCACGATGGTCGGGATCACTGCCACCAGAGACAGAAAGCCCGCCCCCACGTAGGTGATCCGTTCCATGACCCGCTCCAGGTAATCGGCAGTCCGCTTTCCAGGTCGGTAGCCCGGGATAAAGGCCCCGAAATTCTTCAGATTGTCGGCCATTTCCTTCGGGTTGAAGGTGATCGCCGTCCAGAAGTAGCAGAAAAAGTAGATCAGCGCGATGTAGCAGACATTGTACAGATATGACTGCCCCCGCATGAACGAGTCGTGCAGGGCTCGCAGCACATCACTGCCTGGAAAAGCGTTGCTGAGATACTGAAAGATCAACTGCGGAAAAAGAAGGAGCGAACTGGCAAAAATGATCGGCATGACACCGGCCTGATTGACCCGGAGCGGCAGATACTGACGCGTGCCGCCATAGACCCGGCGACCACGCACGTGCTTGGCGCTCTGAGTGGGAATCCGCCGCTGGCCCTGCGTCATGAACACGACGCCCGCCACCACACCGACGAACAGAGCTGCCAGTACGAGCAGAGTTTCCACGCCCATCTTGCCGCCCCCACCACCCAGTTCCCACGTGGTGTCACTGCCAAGTTCGACGAGTGCGCTCGGCATGCCCGCGAGGATGCCCGCCATGATCAGCAGGCTGATGCCGTTTCCGATGCCGAATTCGTCGATCTGTTCACCGAGCCACATCAGAAAGATCGTGCCCGCTGTCATCGTCATCACCGCCACGAACTGCCAGGAAAACGGCAGGCGACCATCGACGAGGAATGCCGGCGAGATCAGCGACTGCTCGCCAACCCGCTGCGAAGCGAGGAACGCCACGTAGGCCCAACTCTGCACGATACAGATGACGACCGTGGCGTAGCGGGTGTATTCGTTGATCTTCTTGCGGCCGGCCTCGCCTTCCTTCTGCAGTCGCTCGAGCGGTGGCCAGACCGTGCCCAACAACTGGAAGATGATCGAGGCCGAGATGTAGGGCATGATGCCCAGGCCGAAGATCGTGGCCTGTGAAAGCTGGCTGGCTGAGAAGACCGCGACCGTCCGCAGCAACTCGCCGATGCCGCCAGTCTCCTTCGCGAACTGATTCATCACGTTCGCGTCGATGATCGGCAGCGGCACCTGCCAGCCGACCCGATAAATCGCCAGCAGCCCGAGCGTCAGCAGGATCTTCTGCCGCAACTCCGGGATGGTGAAGATGACGCGAAGTTTCTCGAGCACGGCGTGAACTCCTCGGAGTGAATCGGCGACACGGAGCCCATACCCTACCCGCCGGCAGGCTTTTTCCGCGACGTCTTCTTCACCTTCCGCACCACGGGGGCAGGGCCGGGAAGTTCGACCACCGAGCCGCCCGCCGCCAGGATCTTCGCCTTGGCTTGGGCGCTAAAGTGATGGGCAGAAACCTTTAGGGCCTTCGAAATCTCTCCCTCACCGAGGATTTTGACCTGCTGCCAGATCCCCTTGGCGAGGCCCGAGGATCGAAGGGTCGCAGGCGTGACCTCGTTGCCGGCGGCAAAGGCTTCCTCGAGCCGCCCGACGTTCACGCTCTTGACGATCAGTCCGTGGCTGTTGTGAAAGCCCCGCTTGGGGATGCGGCGAATGAGCGGCGTGCCGCCTCCCTCGAAGACCGAAGGCGACGACCATCCGGCAAGCTGCCCTTGACCCTTGTTCCCGCGGCCGGCGGTGCGACCACGGCCGGAACCCGGGCCGCGGCCAACACGCAGTCGCTTGGTGTGCTTGTGGATGCCTTTGTTGACGTCGTTGAGTTTCATACCGGAGAGAGCCTCGATGTCGCCCGCAGCGGGGCGGAATGATGATGGTCGTTGGGATGCACAGCCGGGCGCTGCCGGACCGTGGGATGGATATTCAGGAAAGCGTGACACCGCGAAGCCGCTCGACCTCGGCCTTCGTCCGCAGCTGCTTGAGGGCCTCGAGAGCCGCCTTGACCAGGTTGACGGGATTGGTTGAGCCGTGAGCCTTGGACAGCACGTCGCGAATTCCGACAGACTCGCAGACCGCCCGAACCGCAGCACCGGCGATAATGCCCGTACCCGGCCCTGCGGGCATCAGAAGAACCTTGGCCGTCTCGTAGCGTCCTTCGACACGATGCGGGATCGTGCCCGATTCAACCGGAACTTCGATCAGGTTCTTCATTCCGTCCTTGATCGCCTTTTCGACGGCTGGAGGCACTTCGTTGGCCTTGGCGTAGCCACAACCGACCTTTCCTCGGCCGTTTCCGACGACGACGAGACCGGCGAAACTGAAGCGACGGCCGCCCTTCACCACCGTCGCACAGCGACGGACTTTCACGACCTTCTCGGCGAACTCGCCGGTGCGGGATTCTTTGCCAGTGGACACGAGGAACTGCCTCCGTTGAACTGCGCTGTCTTGTACGTTGAATCAGAACTCGAGTCCGGCCGCTCGCGCTGCATCAGCGAGCGCTGCGACTCTGCCGTGGTAGCGAAACGGTCCCCGGTCGAAGCACACTTGCTTGACGCCGGCTGCGCGTGCTCGCTCGGCCACGGCCTTGCCGATGGCCTCCGCGGCCTGCTTATTGCCGCCAAAGCCAACACCATCCCGAAGGGCCTTGTCCACCGAACTGGCCGACGCCAGCGTTCGGCCGGTCGAATCATCGACCACCTGGGCGTAGATGTGCTTATGCGAACGGAAAACAGTGAGCCGCGGCCGCTCAGCGGTGCCGTGAATGGAACGGCGCACACGGAACTGCCTCCGCTGACGCTGCCTGAGAATGGTGCGGGAATGATCCATGGGTGATGCCTTTACTTCGTGACAGCCTTGCCAGCCTTGCGACGAACCTGCTCGTTCTCGTAACGGATGCCCTTGCCCTTGTACGGCTCCGGCTTTCGCAGAGACCGCACCTCAGCCGCAAACTGCCCGACCATTTGCTTGTCGATCCCCTTGATCGTGATGTGCGTCTGGTCCGGACAGGCCACGTTCAGCCCCGACGGAATCGGAACCTGCAGTTCGTTGGCAAAGCCCACCCGCAACTGCAGCATGTTTTTCTGGATCGCCGCCAGATATCCCACGCCGACGATCTCGAGTTTCTTCTCAAAGCCTTTCGAAACTCCCTCGACCATGTTCGCCGTGAGTGCGCGAGTGAGACCATGTACGGATCGGGCCAGCCGGCCATCGCCGTCACGGGTCACCGTGATCACACCGCCGGCGGCATCGACTGCGACCGCGACGGAAGGATGGATCTGGTGCTCGAGCTTGCCGAGCGGACCCTCCACCGTGAGCGTGCCGCCTGCGACGGCCGCCTTCACGCCCTTGGGAATCGAAACCGGAGATTTACCGATGCGGGACATCGACTGCCTGACCTTTCGGACTACCAGAGCTCACAGAGGACTTCGCCGCCAAGTTTCTTCTGCCTGGCCTCGCGGTCGCTGACCACGCCGCTCGACGTGGACAGGATCGAAATACCAAGGCCGCCGAGCACGGGCCGCAGTCGGGCCGACCGACTGTAGACCCGCCGACCGGGCGAACTGACACGGCGGATGTGCCGGATCAATCGCTCCCCGTTGGGACCATACTTCAACTCCAACTGCAGCCGCGGGACCGGGTCCGCTTCGACCTCCCGCCACTCCCAGATGAAGCCTTCTCGCTTGAGCACTTCCGCCAGGCCGCGCTTCACCTTCGAACTCGGCACCTCGACGGAGGCGCGTTCGACACGCACCGCATTGCGGATGCGCGTCAGCATGTCGGCGATCGGGTCGGTCATCATGTCAACGGGGCCCTTTTCTTAAATCTGGCCTGAAGTCTGGCCGAAAATCTGGCCTGAAATCCTGGTCGTCGAAGTCGTTTGTTGTGTCGTGCGTCGTGGAAGTCGTTCGTCATCGTCCGGAAAGCGGGATCAGGGAAACGGTCACCAACTCGCCTTCTTCACGCCCGGGATACAGCCCTGATCGGCCAGCTTCCGGAAGCAGATGCGGCAGGTGCCGAACTTGCGGTACACGGCCCGCGGACGGCCGCAGAGCATGCAGCGGCGGACAATCCGCGTGGAATACTTGGGCTTTCGCGTCGCGGCGGCGATCTTGGATTTACTTGCCATGGTTCTTCAGTGCGTGCTGCGGTTCCGGAAACTACGGACGGTCATGTGCGGTGGTCGGTTCGCCCGAGATTCGGGCCTGGGCTGCCGCTACGCTGCGGCGTCCCCCTCCTTCTTGAGCGGTAGACCCATGGCTACGAGAAACTGCCGGGCCTCATCATCGGTGCGTGCGGATGTCACGAACGTGATATTCATTCCCTGCGGACGCGTGTATTTGTCTGGGTTGATCTCGGGAAAAACCATCTGCTCGGAGAGCCCGAGGCTGTAGTTCCCGTGGCCGTCGAAGGCCGTGCTCGACAGGCCTCGAAAGTCACGAACCCGGGGCAGCGCCACCGACACCAGTCGGTCGAGAAACTCGTACATCCGCCGGCCGCGCAACGTCACCTTGCAGCCGATGGGCAGGTTTTCGCGAAGCTTGAACCCTGCAACGGCCGCCTTGGAAATCGTCGCCACTGGCTTTTGGCCCGAGATCTGCGTCAACGCCCCGATCGCCTCTTCGAGATACTTCTTCTCCGTGACGGCCACGCCCACGCCCATGTTCACGACAATCTTGTTCAGGCGCGGGATCGCATGGGGATTGTCTCGCTCGAGCGCCTGGGCCAACTGCGGCCTGACGTTGGTGAGGTAGTGCTCGAGCATCCGCGGCGTGCCCGCAGGCTCGACCGGGGCCGTCTCGGCTGCTTTGCTCTTCTTGGCCATCTCGAACGATCCTTGAAAGTCTTATTTGTGTCGGTTTTTCAGAAACTGGAATCGACCTGAATCAACCACCCGTCGTCTTGGTGCGAGGCCGCTTCAGCGAGCCGAGATCGGCGCCGCACTTCTTGCAGACGCGAATCTTGCCGCCATCGGCGGCGACCTTGGCACCGAGCCTGGCAGCCTTGCCGCACGCGGAACACACCACGAGCACGTTGGACGCATCGATCGGCATCTCCTTGCTGAGACGCCCACCTTGCGGGTTCTTTTGGCTGCGGCGAATGTGGCGATAGACGCGGTTGACGCCCTCGACCACGATCCGGCTTCGACCATCCTTGATCGGCAGAACGGAGACCACCTTGGCCCGAGTTCCCTTGGCATTTCCCGTCCGCACTTCGACGGTGTCACCTGATCGGATCAACATCACACCACCTCGCTCGCCAGGCTGACGATCTTCATGAAGTTGCGGTCACGGAGTTCACGAGCCACGGCGCCGAAGATGCGCGTGCCCTTGGGATTCTTGTCGTTGTCGATGATCACACAGGCATTGGCATCGAACCGCACGTAACTGCCGTCGTCGCGCCGCGTCGGCTTCTTGACGCGAACGATCACGGCCTTCACGACGGCCTTTTTCTTCACTTCGCTGCCCGGGATCACGCTCTTGACGCTGCACACGATGATGTCGCCAAGGCCGGCGGTCCGCTTTCGGCTCCCACCCAGCACCTTGAAGCACATCACCTCTTTGGCACCCGTGTTGTCAGCGACGGCGAGCCGCGTCTGCATCTGGATCATGTGGCCCGTCCTTCCGTCTCAACAGCCGTTCCGGCGGCCGCGGCATTTTCGGCATTGGCGGCAGTCTCTTTGAGTTGCGTGGCGCGAGCCCCGCTCCTCAGCGAAGCCACGTCAACGGCGGTGCTCTTCTTGACAATGCGGACGAGCTCCCATCGCTTCAGCCGACTCCGCGGCCGGCACTCGATGATCTCGACGAGATCGCCGCTGTGCGACTCGTCGTTCTCGTCATGAACGTGACACACCGTTCGGCGGTGCAGGATTCGACCGTACTTCGGGTGCCGAACGATGCGTGGAATCTCCACGCGCCGCGTCTTGCTGGCGGCGTCGCTCGTCACGGTTCCCGTTTCCACTCGCTTCGGCATGTCCTCGTTCCTGGATGACCTTGGTTCTTTTGTCGCTGAAAAGGGCTAGGTGCCGCTCTGCGTTCGCTTTTTGAAGGTGCGCTTGGGAGCAACGCCTTCCTTGCCTGGCGGCTTCAACTTGGCTCGGCCGCTGGGATGGTGCTTCTTGGCATGCTTCTCGTGCCGCGGAGCCGCGTCAGCCTGCCCTTCCGCCCCGGATGGGACGGACGGAACCAGCGTGCCCCGCTGAGACAAAATCGTCTGGCATCGAGCGATGGTCCGCCGATGCTTCTTCATCTCCGTGGGCGCAGCGAGCTTTTCCGTCTGCGCCTGAATGCGAAGACGAAAGAGCGTTTCCGCCGCGTCCTTCCAGACGAGACGAATCTGCTCGTCGCCCATATCCCGGATTTCTTTCACCTTGGCCATCTGTCAGTTTCCTGAGTCGCTCTGTCCTCTACCGGCCCAAACTCCGTCCCGATCACATGACCCGTCGCTTCACGAACCGCACCCGCACCGGCATCTTGTGGGCCAACCGCGCGAGGCACATCCGTGCCGCGTCCTCGGTCACACCACCGATCTCGTAGAGGATCATGCCCGGCTTGATCACCGCGGCCCAATACTCCGGCTCACCCTTGCCCTTACCCATGCGGGTTTCGAGCGGGATAGAAGTGATCGACTTGTGTGGAAATACGCGCACATACAGCCGTCCCTCCGTCCGAAGGTATTGCTGGGCCGCAATGCGGCCTGCCTCGATAGTCGCCGCGGCGAGCCATCCCGGCTGTTCGGCCTGAAGACCGAAATCGCCGAAGACGACGCGATTCCCGCGGGAGGCGTCACCTCTTATACGACCTCTTTGGCTTTTTCGGTGCTTGACCCTCTTGGGCATCAGCGCCATCGCCAGTCTCCTCGTACATGCCTTGGTTGACCCACACCTGAATCCCGATATTGCCCTGCGCCGTGGGAGCCTCGCAGAACCCGTAATCGATTTTTGCCCGCAACGTCGAGAGGGGCATCGAGCCCGCGATCGCCTTCTCGCACCGCGACATCTCGGCACCGCCGAGGCGACCGGAAAGCTGGATCTTCACTCCCTTCGCGCCCGCGTCCATGGTCGTGTCCAGCGCACGCTTCAGGGTCCGACGGAATGCCGCCCGCTTGGTGAGCTGATCGGCGATGTCCTCCGCGATGAGTTGGGCCTGAATCTCCGGACGAGAAACCTCCTCGACCTTGAGGTTGACACGCCGACCGAGCAACTCCTGCAGTTCGTCCTGGAGCCGATCGACCTCCTGGCCCTTGCGACCGATGATCACGCCAGGCCGCGCAGAGTGCAGGATGACCTTGACCTCGTCCCGCGTGCGCTCGATTTCGACCTTCGGAATCGCCGCAGCCCGATACTTTGTCTTGAGGAACTTCCGCACGCGGACGTCCTCGAGCAGGAGTACTTTGAACTCCTTCTTCGAGGCATACCAACGGCTCTTCCACGGCTCGGTGATACCGGTGCGGAAGCCTACGGGATGTACTTTTTGACCCATGATTGAGTTCCTTACTCCCCGGCTTCCTGGACGGCCGCCGTCACGACGGTATCGAGCGACACCTTGATGTGCGACGTCCGCCGCTTGATCCCAAACGCCATGCCACGGGCCCGCGGCCGAATCCGCTTGAACATCGGGCCGCCATCGATCCGCGCATCGACCACGACCAGATCGTCGACGCCGGTAGCCTGCTGGTGCTCGGCGTTGCCCAGCGCACTCTTGATGACCTTCTCGAGCATCCGGGCACCGCGATGGGGCTGAAACCTCAGAATATCGAGCGCCTCGTCGGCGAACTTGCCGCGGACGAGATCGGCCAGGGCACGCACCTTGCGGGCACTGATTCGGGCGTATTTATGGGTGGCTGTGTAGGGCATGAATCACCTTGGTCACCGCGGGCTACTTGCCTGCGGGCGACGCCTCCTTCACCTTGCCGCCGTGGCCGCGGAACGTCCGCGTCGGGGAAAACTCACCAAGCTTGTGGCCGACCATGTCTTCGGTCACGAACACCTTGATGTGCTGTTTGCCGTTGTGAACCATGAACGTCAGACCGATGAACTCCGGCACGATCGTGCATGAGCGCGACCAGGTCTTGATCGGGTCGCGCTTGCCACTGGCCAGCTGCGACTCGACTTTTTCGTAGACACGCGGGTCGATGTAGGGACCCTTTTTTGCACTGCGACCCATGGATTACCTCAGCTTCAACTGGCCGTAACGACGACTCTTCCGCCGACGGATGATGGCGGCACTCGACGGCTTTCTCGGCTTGCGGGTACCGCCACCCTTCGCGCTCTTGCCGGTGGGACTTACCGGATGACGACCACCCTTGGTGCGGCCTTCACCACCACCGTGAGGATGATCGATCGGATTCATGGCCGTGCCGCGCACGTGGGGCCGAATGCCCATCCATCGCGACCGACCAGCCTTGCCAAGGCGAACATTCATGTGCTCGGAGTTTCCGATCGCTCCGATCGTCGCCCGACAGGCCGCCGGAACGCGTCTGATTTCACCGGACGGCAGCGTGATCTGCGCCCACTGGGCCTCACGGGCGACGAGCACGGCGGAGGAACCAGCCGAGCGGCACAGCCGGCCACCACGCCCCGCCTGCAGTTCGATGTTGTGGATCTGCATCCCGAGCGGAATAGCCGACATCGGCAGGCAGTTGCCGACGTCCGGCGGCGAAGCCTCGCCGCTCGAGAGCGTGACGCCAACCGTCAGCCCCTCCGGCGCGAGGATGTAACGCTTCTCGCCGTCGGCATAGTGCAACAGGGCGACACGGCAGGTGCGATTGGGATCGTACTGAATCGAGTGCACCTTGGCAGGCACACCGTCCTTGTTGCGACGGAAGTCGATCAGCCGGTAGTGCTGCATGTGGCCGCCGCCACGGTGCCGCGCGGTGATCTTTCCCTGATTATTGCGGCCGCCCTTCTTGTGCTTGCGCACGCGAAGCCCCTTGGGAGCTTCGGCGCCCTTCGTCAGATCAGCGAAGTCCGAAACGCTCGCGCCGCGACGGCCGGGACTGGTCGGGTTGTAGGTGCGAATGCCCATGGGATCGTGTCGTGCTCGGTGGTGCTCTGCGTTTTGAAAAACTAGAACAGGTTGATCTTGAACTCGGGCTTCAGCGTGACGATGGCCTTCTTCCAGGCCTTCGTACTCGTGCGGCGGACCCGGCTGCGACGCATCTTGCCGATGCGATTCTGCACGGCCACCTTCTCGACCTTGACGTTGAACATCTCTTCGACGGCACGCCGAATGTCGGCCTTGGTGGACTCACCGACGACCTCGAAGGAGTACGCATTGTGGCGATTCGCCCGATGCATGCCCTTCTCGGTGACAAGGGGACGCAGAATGACCTGATGCGGGGCCAGTCGAGGGGAGAACGCCGGGGGGGGAGGGACGGGCACGGACATGGCCTACTTCGTCTCCTTCTTCTTGACAGCACGGGCAGCCGGCTTGGCGCCAGCCGACGCCTTGCCCGGCAACTTGCCCGGCGACTTCTCGGAGTTCTTTTTGCTCGACTTTTTCACAACACCGGCGGCGGGCTTGTTGGCCTCGACGGCCGACGCACGGAAGGCATCAATGGCCGCGGTCGTCATCAGGACCGAACGCGACCGAAGAATCTCCCAGGCATTGAGCTCTGCCACCGGAGCAACCGACACGCCGTCGATGTTGCGGGCACTCTTCCAGAAGTTGGCGTCGTGCTTCTCCGGAGCCACGAGCACCGTCTGCTCGCCGAGCCCCAACTTCTTGAGCATTCCCGCCACGACCGACGTCTTCGGAGAAGAAACGGCGAGGGTATCGATGAGCTTGACCTCGTCGTCGGCAAGTCGCGAGGCCAGCGCCATGCGCGTGGCCTGCTGCAGCGCCTTTCTGGGCATCCGCCAGCCAAAATCACGAGGGCTCTTGGCGAAGATGTGGCCGCCGCCACGCCGCGTGCCGCTCCGCCTGGCACCGGCACGAGCATTGCCCGTGCCCTTCTGCTTGTAGAGCTTGCGGGTCGAGCCGGCCACCTCGCCGCGAGTCTTAGTCTTCTGGGTGCCCTGCCGCTGATTCGCCTGGTACATGACCACGGCGTCGTGCAGCAGTTGCTTGCTCACGCGCGGAGCGATCTCGGCGGGGTCGATCTCGTACGACCCGACCTGCTTGCCGGAAATGTCATAGACGGCGAGGTTCACTTGCCACCAGCCTTCTTCTTGCCGGTCGGGGCCGCCGGGCCGCCAACCTTACGGAGCTTGTTGGTTTGCATGACGGTGACGTAGCCGCCATTCGGCCCCGGTACGGCACCACGAATGAGGAGCAAATTCCTCTCCTTGTCGACGCGAACGAGCTTTACGTTCCGCATCGTGGACCGCTCATTGCCAAAGCGACCGGCCATTCGCTTGCCCTTGAAGACGCGGGCCGGCGAGGTGTTCATGCTGGTGCCACCCTGATGGCGATGGACCTTCTTGACGCCGTGGCTCGCCCTCTGGCCCTTGAAGCCATGCCGCTTCATGACGCCGGCGGTGCCACGCCCCTTCGAGGTGCCCGTGACATCGACAAACTCGACGCCCTCGAACACATCGACGGTCAACACCTGGCCCACCTCGGCACCTTCGTAGACGCCCCGCAGTTCCTGCACGAATCGCTGCGGCTCGCACCCAGCCTTGGCAACAGCGGCCACGCCACCCTCGGCACGCCTCTTGCCTCGACGGCTTTCGAGCTTGGCCACCTGGCCGCGAACCGAACGACTTGCGAGCCGGCGCGGCTTGTCGAGAAAGCCGATCTGCACTGCGGAATAGCCGTCGCGATCGGCCGAACGAACGAGCGTCACAGGGCAAGGACCGGCCTCGATGACGGTGACAGGCACGACAGAACCATCGGCGTCGAAAATCTGAGTCATCCCGACCTTACGGCCCAAAAGACCCTTGCGGCCTGCTTTTTCCGCTGTTTTTGTCGATGTCGCCATGATGATTGTCGCCGTCGCCGCACGATCATCGCCTTCGGCCGCCAGCGGCGACCAAAAACGTTTCGTGCGTCGCGTTCACGCTCGAAGCCGTCGGCTGCGGGAGCACCCGGAACATTTGTTCCAAGCCTTACCCACAACGCCTTCCAAGCATGCCTTTTCGTGCGCTCCTGTGATGACCCCTCGTTCCACTCACTCCAACCATCCACGGCCGAAGCCGCGGAACCAGAACCTCGAACTACCTCGACGAAGCCTTGATCTTGATGTCGACGCCGGCCGGCAGACTCAACTTATTGAGCGCCTCGATCGTCTTGGCCGTGGCCTGAATGATGTCGATGACCCGCTTGTGCGTTCGAATCTCGTACTGCTGACGGGCCTTCTTGTCGATGTGCGGGCTGGAAAGCACGGTGTATCGCTCGATCCGCGTCGGCAGCGGAATCGGGCCATGCACCTCGGAGTTGGTCCGTTTGGCGGTATCAACGATCTCGGCCGCGCTCTGGTCGAGCACGGCGTGGTCGTAGGCCTCCATGCGGATGCGGATGATCTCTTGTGTCGGACCGGCCACGGGGCAACTCCAATGAATCCAAACGACGACGACGAACCGGAAGTCCGCCGACCGCACGCCACCGACGGCACAACGGCCATCGGCGCTGACAAAAAACCCTTAAAAAGGGCCCTTCGCGACACCCGCCTCCGGCCTCGTGGCCAGGGAGCATCGCTGCGGTCGAGCCACGGAATCTAAGGTCGGCCCTGTCCCCTGTCAACACACTGGGTTTTTGGCCGTGCGCGACGCGTGGCGGACCGACATGGCGCTGGCGCCGCTGGCATAGACTCGCGAATCGCCGGACGGGTTCCGCTGGCGGAGTGGATCACCGGAGGAATGCCCGCATGGACGTTGTATCACGGCGTCAATTTCTCGCGTCGTCGGCGATCGGCCTGACGGGCACGGCCACGATCGCCAGTGGCGCCGGGGGGTTGGCCGCCGAGCCGGCCCCGCGACGGTTCCCCCTGATCGGCTTCACGAAGCCCTTTGCCGACCTCTCCTTTGGCGACACCGCCGACCTCGTCGCCGAGGTCGGCTGGGACGGCGTGGAGGTCGCGGTGCGCAGCGGCACCTCCACGCACATTCAACCGGACCGCGTGGAGGACGATCTCCCGCGGATGGTCGAGGCGCTCCAGAGTCGCGGCAAGCAGGTGTCGATCGTCACCACCAGCGTGGTCAGGCTCGACGCAGCCGGCACACGGGTGCTCGCGGCGACGGCCAAGGCCGGCATCCCGTTGGTCCGGCTCGGGTTCCTCAAGTATCCCAACGAGGGCGATCCGCTGAAGCAGGTCGCCGAACTCCACGCAGCCCTCGCCGACGTCGCCGCTGCCTGTCGGGAGTTCGGCCTCCAGGCCGGCTACCAGAACCATTCAGGCGCGGCCTACGTCGGGGCCGCCGTCTGGGATCTGCATGCGGCCCTTCACGATCTCGACGCCAAGCACGTGGGCGCGTGCTTCGACATCGCCCACGCCACCGTCGAGGGCGGCCTCGCCTGGCCGCTCCACGCCCGCCTGATGGCCGACCGCTTCGTGGCGATCTTCTGCAAGGACTTCTTCTGGGAAAAGACCGACACCGGCCAGAAGCTCCGCTGGTGTCCTTTCGGCGAGGGCGTGGTGCCGCGGTCGTTCTTCGAGTGGCTGAAGACCACCTCCTTCTCGGGTCCGATCAGCCAGCACCACGAGTATGGCAGTCTCGGGAAAGGCCCCGGCATGCGGGCCCAGTTGAAGCGGGATCTCGACCGGCTTCGCGGCTGGCTCGAGGCGTAGCGAGAGCCGGTCGCGAGGCGATCCGCATTCCCCCGATCTCACGATCGAGGGCTTCCTCGGAACGAACTCAGCGAGGGGCTGCCCGCGCCCCAGAGCCGGCGTATGCCGACAAGCGGAGCCAGGATGGCGAAGCGCAGGCGGCATCCGAGTGAGTGGAGCCCAGGATGGCAATCCTGTTCGGCACAGCGGTTGCAGTGTCGTCTTTTGTGAATCGGGCTCGTCCAAGCCGACCGGCCGTGAGGCCGCGGGCCGCCCTGGTGCGCGGCTCGGGGCTACCCGTGCCCCATCGCCGGACGTTTGCGTCGGGCATCGTGCCCGCCGCTCACTGCATGTCCGCTGCGCTTCGCCATCCTGGCTACGCTTGCTCCCACAGCCCGGCTCCGG
>JAUMAF010000136.1:0-23337 GCA_032117045.1 Pirellulales bacterium
GGGTGTGGGTGTGGGTGTGGGTGTGGGTGTGGGTGTGGGTGTGGGTGTGGGTGTCACGGTGTCATCGTCCACGATCGTGCCCGTGGCCACCGACTTCGTCAGGGTGGCGTTTGCCGGACGGCTCAAGGTCATGGAAAACGTCTCGTTCGCTTCGGCCGTGGTGTCACGGTTGACGAGGACGGTCACCAGTTTCTGCGTCTCGCCGGGGGCAAATGTCAGCGCTCCGGAGGCAGCGGCGTAGTCGCCGCCGGCAATCGCGGTGCCGTTGGCCGTGGTGTATTGCACCGTCACGGATTGCGCACTCGCCTTCGAGAGCGTCACCGTGAAGGTGACCGGCGTGGTCGCGATCGATGTGCCCGTCCCCGACACGGCCGGGAACTGGAACTGCACCGCCTTGAGGGGATCGATTTTGGCCGTATTCACCGACCTCCAATCATCGGCCAGAATGCCGCCGGTGTCTCCCGAGTTGGGATTCCACGACCAATAGGTCCAGCTGATCCCCTGCTCGCCCGCCTTCAGGTCGTTCGTGCCGTTGCCGTCGAGATCCCCCTTCAGGTAGTCGACCATCTTGGAGTACCAGGCCTTGTCGCTGGCCGTGGCGAGGTTGCTGCCAAACTCACCGAGCAGGACCGGCGCGATGCCGGTGCGGGAGAGATAGCCCCAGTTCTTGTCCCACACGGCCGGCAGGTTGTTGGGATAGCTTGGATCGCTGAAATAGGGCTGCGCGTAGACGCTCGCCGGGTAATCGTGGGCGGAGTAGACAAGCCGACCGGGCGTGCTCAGCCGCACGGGCGCCGCGCCGGCGTTGGAGAGATTCCCGCCCCACCAGTAACTGCCCGAGGAGGCTGTCTCGATGCCCTCCACGATCACCAGGAGGTTGGGGTTGGCGGCGAGCACGGCGTTGCCGCCCCGCTCGGCGGCCAGTCGCCAATCATTGGGGCCGCCGTCGCCCCAGGTAGCGGCACCGTGCGGCTCGTTATGGAGGTCGATGCCGATGACGGTCGAGTCGCCCGAATACCGCGTGGCCAGCATCGTGAGGTTGCTGATCCACTTGGTCTCAGGATACGCGGCCGTGTACCAGAGACCGGAGGCGTTGGCACTGTTGCCCGCATCGGAGCGGTGGTGATCGAGGAAGACCTTGAGCCCGATCTGGCCGGCGTAGGCCACGATCTTGTCCATGATCTGCAGGCCGCTCTGCCCCTGCAGGTCTGCGTTCTTCGAGAAGTCGATGCCGTTAGGCGTGCTCCCGGCGGCGAAGAGCTGGTCGCTGTAGGGCAGGCGGATCGTGTTGAAGCCGAGCGACTTCATTTGATCCATCATCTCCTTGTAGCCACGGGACCAGAGGCCATGCGGCGCGAAATTGGTCGTCTCCATGCCGAACCAGTTCACGCCCGCGATCCGCACCGTGTTGTTGTTGGCATCGAGAATCTGGCTTCCCGAGGTGTGCAGGTAGCCATTGGCCACGCTGGCCTGCGGGTTGCCTTCGGTGATGGAGGCATCGCTGACGGTGATGCCGGGGAGTGTCACCGGAGTCACCGGGGTCACCGGAGTGGTGGTCAATACCCCAGCCAGATACACACCGGCACTTGCATCCTTGAACGTGAAATTGGCGACGCCGAGCCTCGAGAGTGGCACACCCGACAGTGTGTAGGACTGCTGCATGGACGGGATTCGCAGCACGGCGCTGCCATGGTCCTCGGTCAACTGGAGATCCGCACCGCGGAACCAGTCGAGCGCCAGCACGTCCGTGGCCGGATCGAAATCGGAGAACGTGCGGTTCTCGTTCCACGTCCACGTGATGGCAAACACCCCGTTGGCCGGCATCTTCTCGCCCGTTGTGCCGTGGTCGTGGTCGGTATGAGTCCCGGTGCAGCCCATCGCGCCGCACTGCGGGCAGCATTCCTCGCCGCCGCTGGCTGGCGGTGTCACGGTCCCGCCGCTCACCGGCTGCGTTCCGGTGCCAACGCTCGTCTGGAGGCCGTCGGTGATCTGGCCGGCAGGTCCCAGCGGCGTGAGCAACAGGCCGCGACTGACCAGCGTCAGTTGTGGAACCGCGAAGCCAAAAGGCACCTCGAGCTGATCCTCCACGATCTGGTCATGGTGAAACTGGATATTGGCCGGCACGAGTTGCGACTTCAAGACACCGACCAGCAGCAGGCTTTGCCCGGTCGGCTCGACCGAGATCAGGAGCCCCTCGGCGGTGTCGGCCACGCGGAGCCGCTCCCTGGTGCCGAAGTACAGGAAGCTGAGTTTTCCGACGGCAGGGTCGAACCCGACGACTCGCTCCTGCACGCCATATTCGTGCGATCGGACATACACCGTGTCGGCTGATCGGGGTCCGGTCGCCCGTTCCCAGGAGAGCACGCCGCCGATGTCCTGCCGGAGATGCTCGTTCTGAACGGTGCCGAAGTTTGCGATCGACAGGTCGCTGTAACGGATGCCACGCAGGACCTGGTACTCAGGGGTCGACGCCCAGGGATTGACGATCGCCACCTCGCCTGACGCGGTCTTTCCGAGGATGAGGTTGTGCACCGACACCTCGCCGAAGTCCAGCCTGTCCTTCGTGGGATCGAAGCCCACGATGTCTTCCGCGGCCGGATTCGCCATGAACACACGGCCGGCGAGGCTTGCGGCCTGCACCGCCGTTGATGCCGCAGTCGTGCTGAGGGAAGCCGTGACAGTCGATGTCGCCATGGCCGGGCTTGTCGGTGCCAGAGGGGCCGTAGAGACCGCGACAAGCCGTGGTGCCACAGCCGGTGCGGGATCATTGTTGACGATCGTGCCGAGCGCCATCCCCTTGGCAATGGTGGCTCGCTTGGGTGAAGCCAACGTGAACGAGAACGTCTCGTTGGGCTCGAACGCCCGATCCCCCTTGATGTCGACCATCACCCGCTTCACGGTGGTGCCAGGCGCGAATGTGACCACGCCGCTTTTGGCGAGATAGTCCGATCCGGCCGTGGCCGTGCCGTTGGCCGTCGCATACCGCGCGCTCACGGTGGACCGCGTCGCTGCCGACAGCGTGAGCGTGAACACGGCGATCTGCTTCCCGCCGTCCTGTTCCGTAACGGTCACGTCCTGAACGGAAATCGCGGGGACGGCCACCGCGAACATCGACCGCCGTTCGAGCGGTTCGTGAACGAACGCCGTCGCCTTCCGGCCCCGTTGGGTGGCCATTCGCCGCTCGAAACTCCGGCGGAGCTGCCGTGTGGGAAACGATGACGGGGTGACAGAGAAAAGATCCTGCAGGCGCATGGGACACCTCCACGTGATGCTGGTGATGAAATCCACACCGACTCATTCCGACGGTGGGGATACGAGTCGATCGGGAGACCAGCCGAAAAAAATTGTGCCGACGATAGAGGCGTCGCGGCCCACATCGTTCGATGCCGGGAAATCCGCGGAATCCGGGCGAATTTTCGCCCGGCCTTCCGCCCGGCCGTTCATCCGGCGTTCATCCGGCGTTCATGAAAAACACACGACCGGCTCATGCCGGGTTCATGAACACGAAGAAGATCGCGACCGACCGCCCTGCTGATCAGCGCGGTGCCGACGGGCCGGCGACGGAACGGGGCCACCGGACCTCGAAGGTCGCACCACCGCCCGGGGTAGGCCGATGGACGATGCACCCGCCGTGGCCGCGCATGATGCTCTGGCAGATCGCCAGCCCCAGGCCATGGCCGCCGGAGCTCTGAGGCTCGCCCCGGACAAAACGCTCGAAGAGATACGGCTCGTCGGCGGGGCTGATGCCGACGCCGTGGTCGACGACGACCACGCAGACCTCGCCATCACGCTTCCCCGCGTCGATCGAGACCGTGGCGGAGGCCGGACTGTGGGCGACCGCGTTGGTGAGGAGATTGACGAATACCTGCTGCAGCAGTTCGGGCTGGCCATTGACGACCGTCGACACCGCGTTGTTGGTGATCGTGACGCCGCGACCCGCCGCGAACAGGGTCACCTGTTCGATGGCCGCGTCGATGATTGGGTCGAGGTCAACCGGCTTCAGGCTCTCCGGCTCCAGTGCCTGGCTCCGCGAAAAGGCCAGCAGCGATTCGCAGAGCGATTGGATGCCGGTGGCGACTTCGTGGACGCTCGCGACGGTCTGTGACAGTTCCTCGGCTGACCGTGGCCGCTGCATGGCGACATCGGTCTGGAGCAGGATGCCGTGCACCGGATTGAGAACCTGGTGCGCGACATCGGCATTGAAGCGTGACTGGCTCACGCGGACGGCCTCGAGGCGGTCGAGCATGCTGTTGAGTGTTTCAGACATGCCGACGAGTTCGGAGTCGGCCGCAGCGACGTCGATCCGCTCGTCGAAATGCCCCTGGCGGATGCGTTCGGCCGTGCGCGTGATGCCGTCGAGCGGCTTCATCATCCGCCTGAGCAGCAGCCAGCCGATGGCCAGCCCGACAGGGATCACCGCCGCGAGGGTCCACGCATAGAAGAAAATGGCCTGGCGTTCGGCGGCGTGGAGGTTGTCGAGGGTCGTGCCCACGAGCAGGAAGGTGTCGTTTCGGCCCACGGTGACGGCCAGCCGCAGCCGGCCGTCGGTATGCGTCCAGAGCCTGTCGGCGCGGTCGCGCCAGTCGGGTTCCCAGGCAAATCCGGGAGGCACATTCAGCGTGTCGATGGTCGTGCCGTCGGACTGCCAAATGCCGGCAAACCAGGGAAAGGCGGGCTGCTCGAGATCGGTGCGACTCTCCGTCGGAATGATGACGCGGAGGATGCCCGATGGCTTCCGGTCGGTCGCCAGACGGATGTCGGGCAGAAAGAGTCCACCCAGTCGGATCGTGGGGTCGAGCAACGTCTCGGGGGCGAACCGCTGCTGGGCCTTGAGGGCACCCAGCCTGGCCCACACCTGCGCGTCGATGTCGCGGGCCAGCAGCTCGACGGCCAGCCGGAACTGCACGTAGCGAGCCGCGATGGCGAGCGTGAGGATGAAGAGCCCGAACCAGAAGGCAAACCGCCAGCGGAGGGAGCGGAACTGCGGTCGAGCCGCCCGTGAAAAAAGCCATCCCTGGCCTTCTTTCTCGTGGTCGACCGCAGGAAACGCCGAGGGTTTCCCGGGTCGACGAGCGTCGCATCCCGCGGCGGCAGACGTGTTCCACAGCCTGCTAGGCATCGATGATGAATCCCTGTCCACGTCTGGTGGTGATCAGATCCCGGCCCAGCTTCTTTCGCAGCCGCAGCACGAGCACGTCGATGACGTTGCTGACATCGTGCGATTCATCCGGATGAATCACCTTTTCGAGCAGATCTCGGGAAACCAGTTTGCCGCGTCGGCGGGCGAGATACACGAGCACGTCGAACTCCATCGGCGTCAGCAGGATTCGCTCGCCGTTGCGGGAGGCCGTCTTCGAGGCAAGGTCGATCGAGACGTCGCCCACCGTGACGACGGTCGTGACCTCGTTCTCGCTCCTGCGGAGGACCGCCCTGATCCGCGCGAGCAGTTCGCGGGCCGTGAACGGCTTGGTGAGGTAATCGTCGGCGCCGAGATTCAGGGCCTCGACCCGGTCGTTTTCTCCCCGCTTCGCGGACACGACGATCACCGGCACGGCGCTTGTTTGCCTGAGCTTCTCGAGCAGGTGAATACCGTCGAGTTTCGGCAGCATGAGGTCGAGAATGACGAGCTGTGGAGCCTCGCGGACGGCGAGTTCGAGTCCGGCAAGCCCGTCGGCCGCCTCGAAGACAACGTATTGCTCCTCCCTCAGGCACTGGGCGAGCGCGGTTCTCGACGCCGTATCGTCTTCGATGACCAGGATACGGGGCTGGGTCGACGGGGGCTGCACAGCTGGCATCCCTCCACTATAGCGGCTGGTATAGCGGCTGGCGGAGCGGTTTGAGTTCCGCGTAGGCCAGTCCGACGTACTGGCCGTCGCGTTCGAGAAGTGATTCCGGATTGGTGAGGAGGACCAGCAGCGATGGCACGCTCTCGCTGACCACTACAGCGACGCTCAACCTGACCGCCGCCCTTCCAAAAAAGCGACTCCCCCCGGTTCTTGGCAAACCTTCCTGCTGCCCTCGGTGTGACGAGGCTCATAGGGGCAGTGGCGGCACCCGGAACCGCAACACACACCACGCTTCAAATGAAAGGCCGCCGTGGAGACCAGCAGGCCGTTCTCGCGGTAGAAGTCGGGCGGCTCGGGGACCGGCTTCGGGGCATGAGCAGCCATGACGAAGACCACGCAGTCGCCGAGGGTGGGAAGGAACCCTCGGACGGCCGCGAGCCGCTTCGCGTAGCCGAGATTCAGGTTCCACATGGGGAGCAGGGGGAGCATCATGTGAGCCTCTGGTTGAGGACGGACAAGAGAGTGATATCACATCGCGGGGGTACGGCCCCCGAATCGGCCAACTCACCGCCCACGTCGACGTCGTCCTCGGCCTCACCCCGCGGGATTCGTGAGCCGGTCGCCACGTGAGCGAGGCTGGTAGACTTTCGGGCATGCTTCGAAGCCCCACTCTCCGTGCCGCCCTCGTGCTCGCCCTGCTCGCAGGCGGCCCACTCGTAGCCGCCCAGGAACGACCACTGGCCTTCGTCGGAGCCGAGGTGCTGCCCATCTCGGGCCCGCCGATCGCTCCAGGTGTCGTGATCGTTGCCCAGGGGAAGATCGTCGCGGTCGGCCCCGTCGCGTCCACACCCATCCCCGCCGACGCCGAGCGGCTTGACTGCACCGGCAAGGTGATCATGCCGGGCCTCGTCGACACCCACAGCCATGTCGGTGGCGGCTGGGCCGGAGACGCCAGCGGCCCCCTGCAGCCCGACGTGCGAGTGCTCGATTCCATCAACGTCCGCGACGCTGGATTCTGCAAGGCACGCGCAGGCGGCCTGACCACGCTCAACATCATGCACGGATCGGGGCACCTCCTCAGCGGCCAGACGACCTACGCTAAACTCAGGAAGGCTTCGACCATCGACGATTTCTTCATCCGCGACGGCAACGGCAAGCCGCTGGGCGGAATGAAGATGGCCAACGGCACCAACTCGCAGAAGGATGCGCCCTTCCCCGGCACCAGGTCCAAATCGGCGGCATTGGTGCGGCAGAAGTTTCTCAAGGCGCAGGACTACCGTCGCAAGCTGGCGGAGGCGAAGGGCGACCCGGCCAAGGCGCCCGATCGTGATCTGGAGATGGAAGGGCTGCTCGACGTGCTCGACGGCCGCGTGGTGGTGCACCATCACTGCCACCGCGCCGACGACATCATGACGGTGCTCCGGCTGCGGGACGAGTTTGGCTTCAAGGTGGTCCTCCACCATGTCAGCGAGGCCTGGAAGGTGGCCGATCAGCTCGCGAAGGCCGGCGCCGCCTGCTCCGTGATCGTCGTCGACAGCCCCGGCGGCAAGATCGAGGCGATGGATCTCTCGCTCGCGACCGGCGCGGTGCTGGAGAAGGCGGGGGTGCCCTGTGCGATCCACACCGACGACCCCGTCACCGATTCCCGGCTGTTCCTGCGGACGGCGGGGCTCGCCGTGCGGGCGGGCATGTCACGGGAGAAAGCCCTCGAGGCACTGACGCTCGCGGGCGCGAAGATGCTCGCGCTTGATGATCGGATCGGGTCGCTCGACGCCGGCAAGGATGCCGACTTGATCGTGCTCTCGGGCGATCCGCTCGGTGTGAGGACCAAAGTGCTTCAGACATGGGTCGAGGGGCGGAAGGTCTTCGACCGCGAGGATCCAGAGGATCGCCTGTTCGCCGTGGGCGGCTACGGGGCGGGCCGCGACCAGAAGGCCCATGGCTGCTGCACCGACGACCGCCTCTCGGAGACGAAATGATGGTGGGATCGAGCCGACACGCGATGCTCGCGGTTGCCCTCGGGGTCGTGACCGTCGGCCTGTCGCTCATGACCACGGACCGGCCGCTCAGGGCCGAGGAGCCCGACCACCGGCCGCTCGCGATCCGCGGCGATCTGGTCTACACGATGGCCGGACCACCGATCGAGAAGGGGGTGGTGCTCATCGTCGATGGGAAGATCACGCTCGTCGGCTCTGCCCTCGACATCCCGATTCCGCCCGCGGCCCGCATGCTCGAGGGCCGGGTCGTCACGCCGGGGCTGATCGACGCTCATACGGTGGTGGGTCTCAGCGGGTTTCTCAACCAGGATCAGGATCAGGATCAACTCGACAAAGGGGAGCCGCTCCAGCCCGAGCTGCGGGCCATCGACTCGTACAATCCACGCGAGCGGCTGATCGAGTGGCTGCGGGACTTCGGGATCACGACGATCCACACCGGCCACGCTCCCGGCGCCCTGGTCTCCGGCCAGACGATGGTCGTGAAGACGGTTGGCGACACCGTGGACGAGGCAGTGATGCTTCCCGTGGCCATGATCGCCGCGACGCTCGGCGACGATGCCCGGCCAGGCGATGAGAAGAAGTCCCCAGGAACGCGGAGCAAGGCTGTGGCCATGCTCCGGACGGAACTCGTGAAGACACAGGACTATCTGCGAAAGCAGGACCTTGCCGACGCGGAGAAGCGGCCCGATCGCGATCTGCGCCGCGAGGTGTTTGCCGACGTGCTTCGCGGCAAGATTCCACTCCTCGTCACGGTCAACCGCGCGACCGACATCGACGCCGCCCTGCGCATCGCCGCCGAATTTGGCATCCGGCTGGTGCTCGATTCAGCGGCGGAGGCGTATCTGGTGGCCGATCGGATCAAGGCCGCCGGCGTGCCCGTGATCCTGCATCCTTCGATGCGGCGGGGGGGCATGGGGGAGACCGAGAACATCAGCTTCGAGACCGCGGCCACGCTGCGGGCCAAAGGCATTCCCGTGGCACTCCAAAGCGGCTTCGAGGGCTATGTGCCCAAGACCCGCGTGGCCCTGTTCGAGGCCGCGATCGCCGCCGCCAACGGCCTCACCACCGAACAGGCTCTCGCGACGATCACGTGCGACGCGGCGACGATTCTCGGCGTGGCCGACAGGGTCGGGGCTCTCCGCCCCGGCCTCGACGGCGATGTGGCGATCTTCGACGGCGATCCGTTCGAATACACCACGCACTGCACCGGGGTCGTCATCGACGGCAGCGTCGTCGGTAACGGGGCCCACTAGCGAATTCCCCGACTCCCCCGCGACGCCTCGGCCCCGCTCCACCACTCCCCATGCCCCCCTCGCGCCGGCAGACACCCGGTTTTCGCGGCTCGGCCGAGGCAGCCGCCGGCAGGTCGTTCACGCTGCCGATGTGGACGGGCGTGCGACTGATCCCCTGGCTCCGGGTGCTGGCCCGCCACGGATTCCGGGTGTCGCCATCCTGCATGCCCCGCGCGCTTGGCATCACCGCGGCCAGCATCGGCAACGAACTGCTCGGCGCGATCCAGGGGGCGATCTGGGGCCGGGGGCTGCGGGCGACTCGACTGGAGGCCGATCCGATCGTGATCCTCGGCCACTGGCGCAGCGGCACGACGCTGCTGCACGAACTGCTCGCCCGCGATCCCGCGCTCATCGCCCCCAACACGCTGCACTGCGCCGTGCCGAACCACTTCGTGCTTTCCGAGGAGTTCGCCCGTCGCTGGCTCGGTTTTCTCCTGCCCAGCAGGCGGCCGATGGACGCCATGCGGCTCGGATTCGACCGGCCCCAGGAAGACGAGCTCGCCCTCTGCAATCTCGGCATGCCCAGCCCCTGGTGGGCCGTTGCCTTCCCGAACGAGCCGACGCCCGATCCGCTCTATGAGACGCTCGAAGAACTCCCGCCCGACGACCGCGACCGCTGGCTCGACACCTGGATGAACTTTCTGCAGGCCGTGCAGTTCGAGCATCCGGGCCGCCTGCTCCTCAAGAATCCGCTCCACACGGGCCGCGTGCCCGTGATCCGTACGGTCTTTCCGGAGGCCGACTTCATCCACATCGTCCGCGACCCGCACGACATGGTGCCGTCATGCCTCCACTTCTGGCGGCGCATGGCCGAGGTGCACGGCCTGCAGCGTCCGACGGGCTCGGGGCTCGAAGACCGGGTCGTCGAATCGATCCTGGGGATGGACCGCCGGATCGACGCCACCTGGGGCACGATTCCGGAGCGGCATCGCTTTCGAACCCGGTACGAAGACCTCGTTGCCGATCCGCTGGCGGTGCTGCAGGCCATCTACCGGCATTTCGACTGGCACGATGCGGAAACCGTGGAGCCCCTGTGGCGTGTCCATCTGGCGGAAGAGAGCGGCTACCGCCCCAACGCCCTGCCTCTCGACGACCGTCTGGCCCAGCGAATCGCCATCGAGCTTGCCGAGGTGCTCAACCGCCACGCCTACCCGGCTCGGCACTCGGACTGACGAGCAACTCGCGAAAGGCCTGGGAACTCGAGAACTCGAACTCGAAACCCAGCTCCCGACGCAGCCGCTCGGATGTCATCACCCACGGATGACGCACATAGCTCACCAGTCCGGGAGGCATGGTGAACCAGGGCATCCGCAGCAGCCACCAGAGTCGGCTCATGCCCGCGAGGACGACGAATGGCAACGGCACCACGGCAACCCCGAGCAGGCCGGCAATCTGCCGATGGGTGAGCGTGTCGGCGGGCGCGAGATTAAAAGGCCCGCGGGCCGAACCCGCCAGAATCGCCACCGTGGCCCGGGCCACGTCGTCTTGATGCACGAACTGCAACGGTGTGTCGTTGCCATCGGGCAGAAAGAGCACGGGCAGCGACAGGAAGATGTCGCTGAGAAAGTTCTTGACGCCCCGTCCGCAAATGATGGCCGGACGAGTCCAACTCACGGCGACCTGGGGATGAGCCGTCGCAAATTCCTGCACGAGTCTCTCGACCTCGCCCTTGTGCTCGGAATAGTAGTATTCGGAACACGGCCGCAGCGGTGTCGACTCGTCACAGGCGGCGGGATTGTCGGGCCAGGCGCCGTAGACCGTGGCGCTGCTGGCCACAAGAACCCGCCGGGCGCCGCAGGCCGCCGCCGCGGCGAGCACGCTGCTCGTGCCGTCGATATTCGCCGCCCGCATGCCCCGCAGGTCGCGGCCCGGCTGCACGGCATAGGCGAGATGCACCACGGTGTCAGGGGCAAACGAGGCGACTGCGGCTGCCATCTGCGGATCACAGATGTCTCCCTGCCAGACGTCGTCGGTCCGGTCGGTGTCGCCAGGGCGACAGTCGATGCCCAGGACACGGGCCTCGGGCAGGCTCCGGCGGACCTCGCGGACGACCGCCCGTCCGTAGAGGCCGGAACTTCCCGTGATCGCGATGCGGGCCGGCCGCTCGACCTCGCCCGTCTCTGCCCGACCGGTCATGCCTGCCATGCCCGTCATATCCATGATTCCGGTCATGCCCGAGCCTGCTGCCTGCGGCCTCGACGCCGCTCACGTCGCACGGCCGCCCGGTAGGCATGAAAGTCGACCTGAATCGTGTGCCGTGGCGACTTCACATACCGCCGGCGGATGCGGGCGATGTCGGCATCGATCGCCCGCTCCATCGCCTCGTGCGCGGGCAACTGGCAACGGCCCTCGATCAGGTCGCCCACCCACTCGGCCTGCGCCTCCGCCAGCGGGAATATCGCGCCCCAGGGCTGGATCAGACCGAGAAAATACAACCCGGGCAGATTCGGATGAACGACGTTGCGATACAGCCGCACCTCGTTTTCTTCTGGGGCGATGATGCCGGCATCCAGGAATGGAAACACGATCTTGTAGCCCGTGGCGAGGATGATCGTGTCGACCGGTTCGCGGCTGCCATCCGCAAACCGCACGCCGTCGCCGTCGAGTCGCTCGATGTCGGGCTTGATCACCACCCGCCGCTCGCGGACGAGGCTCGGCAGGTCGCTGGAGATGGTGGGATGCTCCTGGAGCACCTTGTGGCTCGGGCGTGGCAATCCATAAAGCCCGAGGGTGCCCCGATTCATCCACACCACCGTGGCGAAGGCGGGGCGAAACAGCCACATCGGCGCGAACCGCCAGATCGCCTCGGGGCACACCGTGTCGAGCGGAATCCCGAAGAGATACTTGGGGATCACGTGGGCGCCGCGGCGGGTCGAGAGCAGCGTGTCGGCCGCGACTCGGGCGAGATCGCAGGCGATGTCGCAGCCGGAGTTGCCCATGCCCACCACCAGCACCCGCTTGCCCGCAAACTCCTCGGGGCTGCGGTAGTCGTGGGCATGGAGCATCTGGCCGGCGAACGTGCCCGGCAGGTTTGGCAGCCGCGGCAGCCAGTGGTGTCCGCTGGCGACCAAGATCGAACGAGAGCGACGAGCCAGCATCACGCCATCGGCGGCCCGCATGCTGACGACGAACGTGCCGTCGGCCTGCGGCACGACGGTTTCGACCGTGGTGCGAAACCGGATCCGGTCGCGAAAGCCAAAGTGGTCGACATAGCCTTCGAGATAATCGCGAATCTGCTCGTGCCGCGGAAAGTCCGGATAGTCGTCCGGCATCGGGTAGTCGGCAAAGGCCGTCATGTCCCGCGACGTGTTGATCTGCAGCGATCGATAGATGGCTGACATTCCATTGTCGTTGTCATACCGCCACAGGCCACCGACCGCCGAGCCACGCTCGACGCAGTCGAACGCGAGTCCCCGAGCATGCAGGGCCTTCGCCGCGGCGAGGCCGGATCCACCGGCACCGATGACAAGGGCATCGAGGATGTCGGCGGCGTTGCGACGCATCATGGATCGCAGATCACGGGAGGGACCGGCATGAAAAGTGGGAGATGCCGCAGGCAACACCCGCGACGGCTCCCTGCCATGGCATCGTAACGTTTCCGGTCTCGCCCGGCCGCGAAGTCGTCGTGGCCCCCCGGTCACTCACTTGGGGACGGGAACAACGCCCGCGAACCGGTGCGAGCGGCGTAATCGGACGGCGGCTGGACTCCTCGGCCGGCGGTGACGATCTACGATGAAGGAAACCCATCCTTCCCTGAGTACTGGCCTCCCATGCCCCGCCCCCACCCCGACGCCGAAAAACTGATCAGCATTGCGGCCCTATGCCGTGAGGCCATTCAGGGGCAGCGAGATCGCGAGCATCGTCAGGGGTACGGACTCGATGACTACTCGGAGGGCAGAATTGTGGGGGCAGCGAATCTCGCTCGCAAGATTCTCCGTGCCGTGATGGGCAACGAGACCGAGACCGGCGGCCCGAAGACAATCCGCCGCGGGTCGCTGGCCGGCTGAAGCCGCCCACGGCCGCCGATGGCCTGGTCACAATTCGCTTCCGTGATGCGACCACTCTTGGACGCAGTCCAAGGAGACCCGATGCCCAAGAAGAAAGCCCGCCGTCAACGCCATCGATCGGCCCATCCGGAGGCCGTCTACATCTGCGACTCCTGCGGCGAGGAGATCGTCGTGCCCGTCGATGTCTCGGCCGGCGCGCACCAGGACTACGTCGAGGACTGCCCGGTCTGCTGCCACCCGATGAGATTGCACGTGGACATCGATCCTGATGGCGAGGCGCACGTGCAGGGCGAGCACGACTAGCGACCAGGCGGCTCGGTGGCACCCATCTGCCCGAAGATGGCCTGCTCGGAAAGCGACCCGTCTGCCCCGTGTGCGGTCACGCGATTGGGGAAGTGCCCTTGACCGACCTATCTTTCGGTGAGACTGGCCCGCCAGGCCGCGAAGTCCTCGCGCACTCCCGGCCACTCGCTGAAAAACAGATGTCCTGCAGATTCGTGGATCCGCAGGATGGCGGCGGGAATACCGGCCGCGATCCGCTCGGTTTCCTCCCGAGGCACGAATGGGTCGCGGCCGCCGCCGACGATCCAGGCTGGCACGCGAATCTCGGCGAGACGGGGAGTGATGTCGAGGCGGTGAATCGCCGCGAGCAATGCCGCCAGCGCGGCAGGATCGTGCCGTGAAAAATCGTCACGCAGGCGGGAGAGCACCGCCTCCGGCACGGCAGCACCCGCGGCTCCATCGGCAGCACCCAGCCGAACGAAGAGGTCGTGGAGCGGCGGGATGCGGCCGGCTGCCCAGAGTCCGGCTCTCAGCGAAGCGCTGCCGACCGCCCCGCCGGCCAGCCATTGCAGCCACCCAATCGCCCCGCTGCAGCGGCCTTGCGCGAAGCCCGCGAGGCTGGCCACGGCTGCGACTCGCCTCGGCTCGAGGATGGCGAGCGTGAGCGCCGCAAACCCGCCCATCGACCAGCCGGCTGCGACCACCGGCCGGTCGCCGATGACCTGCTCGAGCACCCGTTCGATCAGTGTGGCGAAGAGTTCCGCATCGATCGCCTCAGGAGCGAATCCTGCCGCGAAGGCACCTGGGGAATGCCCCGGCAGGCTGATCGCGATCCACGACTCCGACTCCGGGTCCACGAAGAGTTCGTTGGCGATGGCGAGCGATGTCATGATCCCGTGGAGAAACACGACCGGCGGCCGCGGATCGTCGGTACGAAGATGCACGTCGACGGCGATCCGGTGGCCGTCGATCGACACCAGGATCCGGTTCACCTCGCGACCGCTCGCCCACTGAATCCGCTCAGGCATGGCAGCAGCACCCGTGAACCGGTTGCAATCGCTCGGCAAACCCCGTCAGATGGCCGACGGCGATCTGACGGGAGTGTGCGGGACCATGATTTCGAAATCGTTCTGGCAGGGCAAATCGGTGATCGTGACGGGCGGCTCCAGCGGCATCGGCCGCGAGACCTGCCTGGCCGTGGCGGCGGCGGGCGCCCGGGTGGGGATCATTGCCCGGCGAGAATCGCTTCTGGGTGAGACGGTCGCGAGGATGCGAGCGTCTGGTGGCCTCGCCGAGGCAGAGACCTGCGACGTTCGCGATCGAGCCGGGCTCCAGGCCGCCGTTTCGGCACTCGAGGCTCGACTCGGTCCTTGCGACGTGGCGATCGCCTCGGCCGGCATCCATCGCGTCTCGTGGCCCCTCGAGGCAGCCGCAGCCCGCGACGTGATCGACGTCAACGTGGCGGGCTGTATCAACTTCTTTGCCGCCGCGCTGCCGGGAATGCTCGCGCGCCGCCGGGGGCACATCTGCGGTGTGGCGAGCATTGCGGCATTGGTGGGCCTGCCGGGCAATGCCGCCTACTGCGCGAGCAAGGCTGCGGTGGTGGCCCTGCTGGAAAGCCTGCGGCTCGATGCCGAGCCGGCCGGCATCCGAGTCACCACGGCCTGTCCGGGATTCGTCGATACGCCGATGGTGACCGACGAGGAACGGGAAGCGGGGAAACTGATGCCAGCCGCCGCCGCCGCCGCCGCGATCCTGCGGGCAATCGAGCGAAACCGCGCAGAGACCTGGTTTCCCGCACGAACATGGCTGGCAGCCAGCGTGGCACGAAGTCTCCCGCCTCGGCTTCGCGCGTGGGTGCTTCGTGGCCAGCCGCGAATGGAGGAGCCGCCGTCGCAGGCCTGACATCTACGATCCCACGGGCACCCCACGGCGTCGCGGGAGCCGTGAGTCACGCCACACGTCGGCGATCGCGTTGAGGAAGCCGTCGATCGCCTCAGGCGGATGGTTGGCATTGATCTGCACCCGCAACATGCCGGCGTGGATGGGCACGGCCGGGTAGGTTGCGGACTGGGCATAGAAGCCGCGGTCGAAGAGTTTTCGACCGGTATCGAACGTCTTCTCGAGATCTCCCACGACGAGCGACACGATGGCCGAACCGCCACCATGATGCTCGATGCCGAGCGCGTCGAGGCCATCGGTGAATCGTCGGATTCTCGTGTGCAGGCCGTCGAGCAGCACGTCGTACTCCGGCGACATCATGATGTCGCAGACGGCGCTGATCGCCGCGAGATACGGGGGCGGCACGGGCCCGCCGAAGATAAAGGTGCTGGACCGAATCTTGAGCACCGTCTTGAGTTCGGGAGTGCAGGTGACGAACCCGCCGAGGCAGGAAAAGGCCTTCGACAGCGAGCCAACCATCAGCACGTTGTCGAGCGTGCCGAGCGCAGCTGATGCGGCGCCCCGGCCCCGCGGCCCGACGACACCGGTGCCATGGGCGTCGTCGACGTACATGATCCCGCCGAGCCTCCGGACCGCTGCGTCAAGCTCCGCCAGTGGCGGCATGCGGCCCGTCATGCTGTAGACGCCATCGATCGCCAGCACGAGGCCGCCCCGCCCGCCGTCTTGGGCGACGAGCTTCTCGAGCGCGCGGGGATCGGGCGTCGCCAGCTGTTCGACCCGGGCTCCCGCAGCCGCGGCGAGCCTCGCCCCCTGATGCACGCTGTCGTGCGACTCCCGATCGACGACGAGCAGATCGCCAGCCTGCGTGATCGCCGGCAGGAGCCCGACGTTGGCGAGCGTCACGCTCGGAAAGATGAAGGTGTCGGCCACGCCAAGCCAACGCGAAAGCTTTTCCTCCGCCTCGTCCATGAGCACGGGGCTCGAGAAGGCACGGGACGCACCATTGTGGGAGCCCCACTCGGGCAGGGCCGCTCGCATCGCCTCGTGCACGCGCGGATGACGGTCGAGGCCCAGAAAACTGTCGGAGCCAAAGTTCCAGACGGTGTGACCATCGATCACGACGCGGCGGTCGTCCGTGGCGGCGTCGATCAGCAGGTCCTTGAGATGCAGGCCGGCATTGGCATCGAGGAACGAGAGCGCGAGCCTCGTGACCTTGTGCCGGGAGAGCCGCTCCGTCAGCGGGTCGAGACCGGCGGAGGCGATCGGTCGCGGCCCCCCTCTCGCACCGTCACGGTCCCGGCCGCCGCCGGTGATTCGTTCCATCAGCGAGCCGACCGTCAACTGCCCAATCTTCGTCATCACGCCGTTCCATGACTGCTGGAGATGCGGGAAATGCTGCCGCCATCGCGGTTCGCCGTGCGGGCAAAACCGGCAAAAGGGTAGCACAGGCCGAGTCGTTCCGGCCAACGACTGCCGATGAACGGACGGGCATCCCTGCCTTTAACGCCGGCCATTCTCCCCGCAGACGGCAGACAAACGAGTTCAAAAGCAGTCGTTGCGCACTTCCTGGGCGATCAGTTCCTTGAGCCGCTGTACCGCCTGCTGCTCCATCGCCTTGGCGTCGCACCAGAACTGCCGCAGTCCCTCCCGCCATTCGGCATTGGCGATGTACTGGTCATACCGCCACAAGGCATCCAGCCGCCGGCTGAGTTCGTGGACTAGGTCGTGGTCGTGGTCAGAGCATCCGGCCGTTTCGCCGAGATGGGACAGTTCGCGCTCTGCGGCAAGAGTCATCGTGGCATTCTCCTCGAGGTCGGTGCCGCCCAAGTCGGCGGTCATGAAGGGCTGGGTCCGATTCCGACCGTGGAGGATCTCGTCGCCATGCGTGCGAGCGGCCCGCTGAAGCATCGCAGTCGCGCTCGCTTTGGACAAGCCGCGGCGACGGGTTCAACAGCGGCCCGCGAAAATCGCGACCATTGTCGGACAGGGACACGTGGGTCACACAGGGCAGGACCGGTGGTTATTCCAGCATCCAGTCGGGAAGCCGACGGACCTTTCCCTCGCGGTCGACGCACACGACGGTGGTCGATCCCGTCACGAGGATCTGTGTTCCGCGAATCACCTCGTAGGCGTGCTTGATATGTGCCGCGCCGATCTTTTCCACGCGGGTCCGGAGCACGAGGAGATCATCGTAATCGACCGGCGCGCGATACGAGACATGGGCCTCTGAGACCACCATGAAGAGTCCATCGTCCTCGAACTGCCGGTAGGTGTGGCCGTGGGCACGCAGCATTTCGGTGCGGCCCATCTCGAAATAGGTGAGGAAGTTGGCATGGTGGACGCGCCGCTGGCCGTCGGTCTCCTGGTACCGAACGCGGATCTCGATGTCATGCACCACGGACATGGCTGCTCCACAGGGGGAAAACGGGAACGAGAAATGGGGCACCGGATCAGACCTTCGTTGACCGGAATCCGCATCAGACTCTATCCTTCTCCCATTCGAGGCCGCAAAACCCGGTTGCTCCGGCAGCCGGCCACGGTCGTTGCCGTACGCGGGCTGGGTGCATCGAACGGAGGCTCCATCCGTGAGTCAAGATGACGCTGGCGAGGGCGCAGGGATCGGGTTCGCGACGGCTCGGGGCCGCAACTGGCCCACCCTCCGGCAGTTCACGGTGTTTCTCGAGAACCGGGTGGGCCAACTGCTCGAAGTCGTGCGACGGTTCGAGGGCTCACGGGTGCGCATCGTCGCGCTGTCGATCAACGACTCGGGCGAGTGCGCCTTTGCCCGGTTCCTGCTGAGCCATCCGGAGCAAGGCCGGGAGATTCTCGAACGGGCCGGCCTCGCGATCATCGAAAGCGACCTGCTGGGCGTGGAGCTGCCTGACGACCAGCAGCCGCTGCTGAGGATCTGCACCGCTCTCCTTCAGGCCGAGGTGAACATCATCCAGGCCTACCCGATCCTGCTGCGGCCCCGCGGCCGGCCGGCGGTCGCGCTGATGGTCGACAACACGGAGATGGGCATGGAGACCCTGGCCAACAAGGGATTCCGGATGATCACCGAAGGTGATCTCGACGAGGAGGAGTGAGCTGGGCGTCGAGTGACGGTCACTCGAACATGTCGCCCGGCACGGCTGCCAACTGCCGCACGACGATCCGCTGAACGGTGTCCCAGGCAACCGCGGTCAGCGTGACGCTTCCGTCAGCGGCCTGGCTTGCGAACAGCCCATGACTCGCACCCGACCAGCGGGCGGAAAACTCTTCCGGCAGGATGACCGCGCCCCCGGCGAGGTGCAACTCGATCACCCCGCCGTGGTCCCGTTCGGCCCACAGCCTGGCCAGCATCCTCGCCATCGGGTTGACGTCACCGCCTGGCGGCAGATCCGCGAAGTCTCCCCCGACCGGCCACTCGGCCGCGCCCAGGCCGTGGGCTGGCTGGTTGTGAGCCTCGCCTGAGATGAACCGCCAATCGTCCTCTTCCCCGATGGAAGGCTGAGCGGGGGGAGGTGCCGCAGCCGGCGGCACCGGCTCAGGGCCGGCCGGGGCGGGCCTGGGCGCAGGGGCCGCGGGAGGTTGGGCGACCACTGGTTCGCCAGCCTGTTCGGCACCGGCCAGCGTCGCCATTTCTGGAATCTGCACCGGAACGGCGCACTTGCTGCACGTGCCACGTTTCCCCGCCACGGCTACCGGCACCACGATCCGGTGGCCGGCCGGGCAGTGGAACACGATCTGGCCGCCAACGAGCCGCGGCCCTGAAGCGGCCGGATCGGACCCGTCCTTCCGCGGGATGACCCGTGTCTCGTCTGAACTCATAGTGCCGTCGTCCTCGGGGAACAGAGGGTGCCAGGGCTTCGCCCGCCGAACCAGAGTTTATCCGCGATCTCGCGACTTGACGCAGCCCCCGCCTCCTCTGACACTGCCGCGACGATCCTCGGTTACCCTGGAGCTGCCCGGAATCACGCATGGCCATCGCCGTTCTCTGCCCCGGATGCCAGTCCCGGTTCTCGGTCAGCGACCAGTTCGCCGGCCGCACAGGTCCCTGTCCGAAGTGCAAGAAGCCGATCACGATCCCCGCGGTCACGGCGGAGGCCGTGACCATCCACGAACCCGACGCGCCGGTCACCACCTCTGCAGGCACCGGCCGCGCGCCAACAGCGCCGATTCGCCGGATCGAGAAGCCGATCTCCGGCCTTGTTGGCGGCTCGATCGCCGCAGGCGTGGTTGCCGTGATGGCAGGCGCGTGGCTCTTGGGCATGCTCTGGAAACCCGCACCGCCGCCATGGCTGCTGCTCGTGGGTGCGTTTCTCATCGCCGTGCCCAGCGTCATGCTTGGCTACGTCGCCGTCCGCAACCGTGAACTGGAGCCGTTTCGGGGCACTCCCCTGCTGCTCCGATCGCTGGCCTGTGCCCTGGTCTACGCCGGACTATGGTGGGTGAAGGGACTCTTGCCCCCGGAAGCCACGGCCGAAATGTGGCAGTGGATGTACCTCGGGCCGATGTTCGTCGTCTCCGGCGCGCTTGCGGCGCTGGTGACCTTGGAACTCGACTGGGGAACGGCGGTCGCCCACTTCTCGCTCTACGCGATGTTCACGGCGCTCCTGCGGTGGCTGATCGGGCTGCCGCCGCTCTGATCCTTCCCGCGGGTTATCCATGTCGCTCGCCATGCTTCCGGAACTCTCCGACTCGACGGCCGGTATTCGTATTCCACCGGACGACACGGCACCGCTCACGCCGCGGGTGCGAGCCCTGCTCGACACCGCGGTGATGCACCGGCTGTCGAGGGTCTCGCAGCTTGGTCTGGTGGCCCTCGTCTACCCCGGTGCCGTGCACTCGCGGCTCGAGCACTCCCTCGGCGTGTATCGTCTGGCCATCGAGTTTCTTCGCCGGCTGCGAAACGACCCTCGCTTTGCCACGCTCGTGAGCCCCGACGATGCGTCGGCGTTCCTCGCGGCCGCCCTTGTTCATGACATCGGTCATTGGTCCTTCTGCCACCCTGTGGAGGACATGGGCCTCGAGGAAGTGCCGCGGCACGAATCGCTCGTGGCGGGGCTGATCTCGACCGGCCCCGTCGCCGACGTGCTCGACTCGGAGTGGCACATCGCACCGGCCCGGATCGCCGACCTGATCACCGGGTCCGCCACCGACCCGGCAGGCCGCATCCTGCATTCCCTGCTCTCGGGGCCGATCGACGTCGACAAGATGGACTACTTGGCCCGCGACAGTCTCCACGCCGGGGTTCCCTACGGCCGCAACTTCGATCAGCCCCGACTGCTTGCCAACCTCTGCCTCGACGAGCGTGGCGAGGCGCTGGCCATCCACGAAAAGGGGAAAACCGCGGCAGAGCTCATGGTCTTCGCCCGGTATGTGATGTTCAGCGAGGTCTACTGGCATCACGCCGTTCGATCCGCGACCGGCATGCTGCAGCGGGCCATCTGGATCGTGCGGCCACGGATCGATCCGCTGCATCTCGTCCGCTGCGACGACGACGCCTTCATCGCCTGGATCACCTCCGTGGCGGAGGGCACACCAGCGGCACCGCTGGTCGCCGGACTGTTCGGTCCCCAGCGACGGCTCTTCAAGCGGGTTGCGACGTTCGACGCGCTCCACCATCCCGCCATCCACACGGCACTGGCCGGCCGCAGCCACGCTGAGATGGTGGCCGTTTCGTCTCGCCTCGCCGACCGGCTCTCGAGCCGCATCGGTCGACTGGTCGATCCGAACCTGCTGCTCGTCGACGCGCCCCCCGCCGAACGGGAGGTGGAGTTTCGGCTTCAGGTCCGCGAACGGGCCGCACGGCACGCCGCAGACGCGGCCGTCCGCTGGCGACGGCTGGAGGATGTGTCGCCCGTGGTCCGCAGCCTGGCCCACGAGCAGTTCGACAACCTCGTCAAGCGGGTTCGTATCTTTGCGGATCGCGGGATCGTCTCCGCCATCACCGGCTGCGAGGATCTCGAATCGATGCTCCTCGCGGCCGCCGGCGACGGCTGAAGACAAGCGGCGTCGCAGCCTTGGTTGGCCGCGACGCCGCCTGGTGGTGAGGGACAAGTCAGGCCCGGGTCACTGCAGATCGCCGCCGGGGAGTTTGCCTTCCTCGATCAGTTTGCCAAACGTCGGCGCATCGGCCTTCGACGAATCACTCGACAGGGCCGCGACCTCCTCGAGAGCCTTCTTGATCTTCTCGACGTTCTTGGCGTCTTCCTTCTTGTCGAGCCGCTCCGCCAAGGCCTCGCCGTAGACGTTCCGTTCCTTCTTGTTTTTGCCGATGTGGCAAACGTTGCACTTTGCCGTCTCGACGGCCGCCGCCAGCGGCGTTCCCTCTTTGACGTACATCGCCTTGAACTCATCGGCGAACTGCTTGATGGCAAACGCCTCGCGAGACACCCCACCGATGACAACCGTCATGCCGAGGCCCACGAGGCACGCGTACCTGCTGGTGCGGATCATTCAACTGCTCCGGGAGATCGTGATGCACGGGTCCGGCGATGGACCCCTGTTTCCAGCCGATCACTAGACAACTCCCCGTCGATATCGTCAAGCAATCGGATGGAGCCGATGTCCGCGCCGCCACCGCCGGCGGCAGGAACGGTCAACTCCCCTCGCCTCGCATGGGACCCAGCATGTGGTCGGGCCGTGCGGCTGCAGCGGCAGGCGCTTCGACACCCGAGAGTCGCCGACGGTCGAGCACCGACCGCAGCCACAGTGCCGCCACCAGCGCCAGCAATCCGGCGAGGGGAAGGAGCCAGGGAAGGCGGCTCGCAGCCGGTCGGGCCGGAGCGACGACAACTGGCTGCGACGGCCGTGGCGACGCCAGCACAAGGGCGTGATCGTCGGCAAAGGCGACGAGGTCGGCCACCAGCACTGCGGGCCGCTGGTAGCGATCAAGGGGATCCTTCGCCATCAGCCGTTCGACGATCTCGGCAAACTGGCGGGGCACGTCGGAGCGCAGGTCATCGAGCGAGGGCGGTGCGACTTGCTGGTGCTGGAGGAGCTTCTGCACCATGGTTCCATCCGCGAAGGGCGCCCGACCGACGAGCATGAAAAAGATCGTGCATCCGAGTGAGTAGAGATCGCTTCGCACATCGGCCGCCCTGGGATCGCGGGCCTGCTCCGGGGAGATGTAGTCGAACGTTCCGAGCGTCATTCCGCTGACGGTGAGATCGCGATCGTCGGCGAGATGGTGCAGCCGCGCCAGGCCCATATCGACGATCCGTGCCCGGCCGGCCGGAGTGATCACGATGTTGGAGGGCTTGATGTCGCGATGCACGACATCGCGTTCCGACGCGTGCTCCAGTGCGTCGGCCACCTGAATCGAAACATCGACGGTACGAGCCAGATCAAACGGTCCCTGCTCGCGGATCACGTCCCTCAGATTCGTCCCTTCGATGAACTCGAAGACGATGTAGTGCCAGCCGCTCTCGCTTCCGACGGCATGCACGCGACCGATGTTCTCGTGGTCGAGGCGGGCCGCCGATTGAGCCTCGTTTCGAAACCGCTTGAGCATCTCCTCGTCGTCGGCCTGACGGCCGGCGAGCACCTTGACGGCGACGATCCGGTCGAGTGTGGTGTCGAGGGCGCGAAAAACGGCTCCCATGCCACCCCCGCCGATGAAGCGGTCGAGTCTGTACGGCCCGAGCATCGTGCCCTCGAGCGACCTGCCGATTTCGGTCGTCGATGCCGGCCCGCCAAGAATGGGGCCGGTCGCGGATCCGCTCCAGGAAGCGGCGGCCTGGTCGCCGCGGGAGATCACCGTCGCGTCAGCGAGATCGTTGGGAAAACCATGGCTCGCGGAATCGTGCGCGGCACTCGCGAGGCTGTCGGACGGCGGCGGCGAGTCATCGGGATCAGGCATGCGTTCGACCCTACCACCGCCGCTCGCCAGGGGTCAATTCGCCTGCCGGGAGGCCAGGCCCGTGGCCTCACGGCCGGTCGGCTTTCACGGAACCCGCCGCCTCACAAACGACGAAACCCTGACCCTCGCAGTGCGAGGGTCAGGGCTCATGGTCGTTCGTTGGTCAGACGGAGACCGTCAGGTTCAGGCGATGACCTGGGCGTTGGCGGCCCGGGCCTTCTTCTT
>JAUMAF010000137.1:0-3800 GCA_032117045.1 Pirellulales bacterium
CCGTGAGCTGCACCGCACGATCGACAAGGTGACCCGCGACATCCAGTCGCTGTCGTTCAACACGGCGATCGCACGAATGATGGAGTTTGTGAACTTTTGCACGCCGCTGGAACGGCGACCGCGGGCAATTCTCGAGCCATTCGTGACGATCCTCTCCCCCTTCGCCCCGCACCTCGCCGAGGAGCTCTGGGAAATGCTCGGTAAGCCCGCCCCCGTCTCGCTCGTGGCCTGGCCGGCGGTCGAGGAGCGGTGGCTCCGGGACGAGAGCGTGGAGATTCCGGTGCAGATTCAGGGCAAGCTCCGTGGCCGCATCGTCGTGCCTGCCGACGCCGACGTGGAGACCATGAAGGCCGCCGCCGCCGCCGATCCAAAGATTGCCGAACAGCTCGCCGGGCGGCAGGTGGTCAAGGTCGTCGCCGTTCCCGGGCGGCTCGTGAACTTCGTGCTCAAGGGCTGAAGCTCCAGCGGGGGATAGTCGTCTTTCGTGTCCGGGAGCGGTCCCGTAGCATGAGGGCCTTCCCAGTCGTCGGCCCCGCGAGGAGCAGCAATCCATGCCCGTCAAGCGCGTCCTGGCCCTGGTTCTCGGTGGCGGCCGAGGCACGCGACTGTTCCCGCTCACCCGCGACCGTTCGAAGCCGGCCGTGCCACTCGCCGGAAAGTACCGCATCATCGACGTGCCGCTGTCGAACTGCATCAACAGCGGCGTGCAGCGGATCTACGTGCTCACGCAGTTCAACTCCGTGAGCCTCCACCGCCACATCCGCCGCACCTACACCTTCGACCCGTTCAGTGGCGGCTTCGTCGAGATCCTGGCCGCGCAGCAGACGCTCGACAACTCGGGCTGGTATCAGGGCACGGCCGACGCCGTTCGGCAGAATGTTCGCTACCTGCAGCAGGCAGACATCAAGCACGTGCTGATCCTTTCGGGCGACCAGCTCTACCGGATGAACTATGCCGACATGCTCGCGACCCACATGGCCCACAAGGCCGACGTCACGATCGCCGGCATTCCCGTGGGCGACGACGCGGCGTCGGCCCTCGGCATCATGCGGCTCGACGGCGCTGGTCGTGTTCAGGGCTTCCTCGAAAAGCCGCAGACAGCCGCCGAACTCGAGATGTTTCGCACCGATCCGGCCTGGATCGAGGGCCAGGGCATCCCTGCCAAGGGCCGCTCGCTGATGGCGAGCATGGGCATTTATCTTTTCAACCGCGACTGCCTGCTCGATCTGCTCACGAAGACCGACTACCGGGATTTCGGTCGCGAAGTGTTTCCGGCTGCCATCCGCGCGAAGCACGTGCAGCTTCACCCGTTTGACGGGTATTGGGAGGACATCGGCACGATCCGCTCCTACTTCCAGTGCAACCTCGACCTCGCCGGCCCCGCCCCTCCCTTCGATCTGGTGAGCGCCGAGGCGCCGATCTATTCCCGCGGCCGCTTTCTGCCACCGTCGCGCATCGGCGGAGCGAGTATCCGCAACAGTCTCGTGTCCGACGGCTGCATCGTGGGATCAGGGGCCGTGATCGAAAACAGCGTGATCGGGCTCCGCTGTCTGATCGGCCGCAACGTGGTGATCCGCGATTCGGTGATCCTCGGCAACGACTTCTACGAGCCCGTCGACGGCATCGCCGAGAGCACTGCACGTGGCATGCCGTTGCTCGGAATCGGCGACGACACGATCATCGCCGGCGCGATCGTCGACAAGAACGTCCGCATCGGCAAGCGGGTGCGGATCGTCAACGAGCACGGCTGGCAGAACACGGCCGACAGCGACCGATTCACGATCCGCGACGGCGTGGCGGTGATCCCCAAGGACGCCATGGTGCCAGACGGCTGGATTCCCGACCCCGGCAACGTGAAACTCACGTAGCATTCATGCCGGCGAGACGGCTCCGTCGGGAAGTGGCGGCCGCGGATGCACTGCTGTTCCTAGCGGCGTGACCGCCAGCCGGGGGTCTCAGCCAGCGGCGCGATCGGCGGAACGACCGCCTCTGCCTCGGTCGTTACTTCCGTGGCGACTTCCGTGGTCACCTCAGAGGCCTCGGTCTCCGGCTCGTTGTCGTCAGATTCATCCGTGACCACGAGCACACTGGTGGTCTCGGCCGGAGCGGCATCGGTCTCGTCCGACGACGAGACGTCGAGCGGCGGATCGGCGAGCGTTGGCTCCTGAAACGTCACCCGCCTGAGGCCGGCTCCATCGCCGCTGCCGGCGATCTGGGCCTCGTCAGCCGCGGCCTGCTTCACCAGCGGTGGCCAGGGACGAGATGTGGCGTTCAGTGGCGAAATGCCGCCGCTGCGGGCCCGAAAATCGTTTTGCGGTGCCGAACCGTTGGGCACCGGCCCCGAGTAGTCGTACGGATCGGGGCACATGGTGCACCCCGCGAGCCCTGCCACGGCCAAGGCCGCGACGAGGCGGGCGGTCATCGGCCCAAGACGTCGGTCACGGCGATCCATGCGCATGCGTCGTCCTTCTCCGGCGCGGGCCTGCCGGGCTTCCCCAGCACTCGCCCACCTGCCGTCAGCGGCTGCTCCCCTCCCCCACGACCCACAGAAGTGATCGGATCGTTACGACCCGTCTCTTCAGCAATTCGTATCCCACGCTTTAGGAAAAGCGCGTTGGGGCCGGGATCAGAGATTCACGCCCATGTCAGCCATCATGAGCCGCATGTCGTCCCAGACGTCACGTTTTGCGGCAGGATTCCGCAGGAGATAGGACGGATGGTAGGTGCAGATCACCTTGGCGGAGCCGTAGCTGAACCATCGTTTCCGCAGCTTCCCGATCGGCTCGTCCGTCTTGAGCAGGGCCTGTGCCGCCGATGTGCCCAGGCAGCAGATGTACTCCGGCGAGATCACCTCGAACTGCCGTTCAAAGAAGGGCCGGCAGTTCGCCACTTCCTCCGGCGCCGGCGGGCGGTTTCCAGGCGGACGGCACTTGAGGACGTTGAGGATGTAGACGTCTTCACGTCGCAGACTACAGGCCTCGATGATCTTCGTGAGCAACTGCCCTGCCCTGCCCACGAACGGCTCGCCCGAGGCATCTTCGTCGGCGCCGGGCGCCTCGCCGAAGAAGCAGATCCGGGCATCGGCCGGACCCGTTCCAAACACGGTGCTCATCCGCGCCGCCGCCAACTCCCCACATGCCGTGCAATCGGCGACCCGTTGGTTCAGGATCCGAAGTTCGCGGACGCGATCGGAGTCTGCCGCAGAAATCCGAGCGGCTGCCACCGGCTCCGCCGGTTCCCGTTGGGGCTCGCGGGGAGCAGTGCCGGTCTGTTGGCCGCCGCGGGCGGCGGGGGCCCTTGGCAACTGGGTGACTCCCGCTGCCGCAAGACTCTCGAGCCGCTGCCTGAGGGCTCGCGAAGGATTCGAGTCCGACTGATTCGAGTCCATGGGTCCGCTCGGGGTCCGCTCGCGTTACACCGTCAGAGCGCCCGTCGATGCCGCTTCGGACCGCGGCCCTTGCCTAAGAGCGTCGCTGCCGGCGGCCGCTTGGGCTCCTCGGGAGTGCCCGCGGCTCCTGCAGCATCGGCGGCCGCCTTCTCGAATCCACCGGTCGGAATCCGCTCCACGGGAGCCGGCTTCGGCCGACGGTCGAAGGCCTCGAAGCCCTCGATCTCATCCCGCTTGAGCAGCCGTTCGATCCGGATCTCGATCCGCGTGAGCTGCGGTCCCTCCTCGGGGCTCACGAACGTGAAGGCGATGCCCTCCCGGCCCATGCGACCGGTCCGGCCCACGCGATGCACGTAGTCGTCGCAGAACTCGGGGATGTCGTAGTTCACGATATGCGACACGCTCGAGACGT
>JAUMAF010000138.1:0-6696 GCA_032117045.1 Pirellulales bacterium
GCTCACTTTGCGACCGTGGTGTCGCTCGACGACCCGTGGACGTTCTATCTGCCGTTCGAGTCGGTCTATGATCGTTGGTTTCTCCGCGACGAGCGGGTGCGGGCGATGACGCGGGTCGTCTGCACGAGCAGTGCCGGCCTGTCGCTCGAATCGCTCTACGGCCAGTCCGTCGAGGTGGGCTTCGGCGAGCGGACATCATGGCGGCTGTTTGCCCCCACCTGGCGGTCGCTGCGGTTGCGGCACGAGGCCGACCTGCGCCGGATCATCGCCGGCATCCGTGCCACGCGGCACACCGCTCGCGCGGCCTAGGCAGACGGTGGCATGATGGGCAAGAAGCAGGGTGGGTCGGGGTCGAAGTCGCTCGGTCGGCGGGCGAAGCGATCCGCACTCGGCATGGCGCGATTCGTCGCCCGGCTCGCCGGCCAGTCAAACGAATCCGCCGCATTGACGGCGCCGGGCATCGTGCAGGGAATCCTGCGACCGTTTCAGCGGCACCGCCGCCCCCGGATCGATCTCTGCCTGGTGGTCAAGGATGGTAGCCGCGGCTGGATCCTCGAGGCGGTCTGCCGGGAGATTGCCGCGCACGTCGACGGCACCTGGCAGATCTGCGGCACGCTCGATCACCTGCCCCGGGCTCGGGGCTATTTCTTCGTGCACTACCACTTCTATCTCGCGGCCCTGAAAAACAACCCGCATCTCTGGGACAGCCCGTGCGCGGTCTGGGTGACGCATCCCAAGGAAGAGGCCCGCGACTTCGGGGGACCGGCCTGCATTCGCGCGCTCGCTCGCACCAACGTGGTGAGCATGTGCTCGATGTGGCGCGACCTGCTCGAGCAGGTTGGCATTCCGCGGGATCATCTTCGCGTGAGCCTGGCCGGCGCCGATCCCGCCTTCTTTCCGCCGCATGCGCGGGGCAGCGGACGGATCGGCTTCTGCGCCGCCTACTACGACCGCAAGAGCCCGGACCGGATCATGGACCTCGTTCGTGCCATGCCGCACCGCTCGTTCACGCTCATGGGCCGCGGCTGGGAGGAGTCTCCGGGCTTTGCCGAACTATGCCGGCTGCCAAACTTCGAATACCGCGAGGGACGGTATGCCGACTATCCCGCCTTCTACCGGGAACTCGACGTGTTTGTGTCGCTGGCGGCGCTCGAGGGGGGGCCGGTGCCGTTGATCGAGGCGATGATGAGCAACGTGGTGCCGGTCGCCACCAGGACCGGCTTCGCCCCCGACCTGATTCGGGACGGCGAGAACGGCTACCTCTGCGAGATCGACGCCTCCACGGCGACCGTGGCCGAACTCGTCGAGCAGGCGTGTGCGAATCCGGCCGACATCCGCCGAACGGTCGAACATCTGACCTGGCAGCGGTTCTCGCGGGTGATCCAGGAGGCCGCCGGCGTGGCCGGCTCCTGAGGTCCTGCCCGGCTTTCTCATCGCGAGCCACGCCCCTTCCGGGTATTGTATGTGGCCAGGTCAGGCGGGTGCCGAAGCGGAGGACAGGCCGTGGTTTCTCAGCGCCGTGGGGTTTTCGAGCAGCGACGAAGCAAGCCGGCGCAGGTCACGTACCGGCTCGGGGCGGGCCTCGAGCCCCTGGAGCCACGCCTGGCCTTGGCGACCACGGCCGACGAAGTGCCGGCGCTGGTGATCACCGTCGCCGCCACGACGACGCAGATCGAGGCCACCCGGCGGACCGGGCCCGAGCAGGTCGTGAAGCGCGGGCCAGGTGCGGTCGTGCTGACGGTCGCCAACGCCCACACCGGAGGCACGCTCGTCGAGGAGGGGCAGGTCATCATTCGTGATCCCGCAGCGCTCGGCGCCGGCCCGCTCATCGTGAAGCCAGGGGCCGTCGTGCGACTGGATGTCGGCACCCGCACGGTCCTCGTGCCGGGCCTCACTCTCGATCCGCTGGCGCGGCTTGACCTCGGACGCGGTTTGATGCTGATTCCGCCTGGGGCCGTCGATCCCGCTGCCGTGCGGTCATGGATCGTGGCCGCCCGCAATGGCGGCGGCTGGGATGGCGCGGCCGGGATCGGCTCGTCATCGACCACTGCTTCCGGCGGACTGGTAGTCGGCATGACGACGACACCGCAGGGAACGACGATCGGCTGGGCGGCGGCCGGCGACACGAATATCGACGGCTTCGTGGACGTGCTCGACATGGCCAACGTGCTCGCCGGCAATCGGTTCAACAGCGGCACCGCCGCCGTTTGGGCCGATGGCGACTTCAACTACGACGCCACCGTCGACGTGGCCGACATCGCCGCGATGGTGACCTCTGATCATTTCGGTCGCGGAACCTATCGCCTACCGCCGCCGGTGGTGGCCCCGCCCGGCCCCACGTTCGACTACGGCGACGTGCTCCAAAAGTCGCTGCTGTTCTACGATGCCCAGCGGTCGGGCGACCTGCCTGACGACTTCCGGGTGGCGTGGCGTGGCGACTCGGCGCTTGGAGACGGGAGCGATGTGGGGGTGGATCTCACCGGAGGGTATTACGACGCGGGCGACCATGTGAAGTTCGGCCTGCCGATGGCCGCCACCATGACGATGCTGGCCTGGGGCGTCGTCCAATACCGTGATGCCTACGCGGCGAGCGGACTCCTCGAAGAGATGCTCGAGGCGCTGAAGTGGGGCACCGATTGGCTGGTGAAGGCCCACCCCGAGCCGAATGTGTTCTACGCCCAGGTGGGCAACGGCGGAGCCGACCACGCCTTCTGGGGGCCGGCGGAAGTGATGACGATGAGCCGGCCCGCCTACCGGGTGGATGCCACGAAGCCCGGTTCGGATGTCGCCGGCGAGGCCGCCGCGGCACTGGCCGCGGGCTCGATCGCGTTTCGGGCCACCGATGCCGCCTATGCCGATCTGCTGCTCGGCCACGCGCGGCAGCTCTATTCGTTTGCCGATACCTATCGCGGCAAATACTCCGACGCCATTCCCGACGCCGCCTCCTTCTACAACTCGTTCAGTGGCTACGTCGACGAACTCTGCTGGGCCGCGCTCTGGCTGCACACGGCCACGGGCGAGGCCGCCTGGCTGACCAAGGCCATGAGCGTGTATGACGCGGGGCTCGCCGGCCAGAAGCTCCAGTGGACGCAGGCCTGGGACGACAAGGTCTATGGGTCAGCCGTGTTGCTCGCCGCGAAGACCGGATTGCAACGATACAAGGCGGACGCGGAGCGCTGGCTCGACTGGTGGACGGTGGGCACGGCCGACGGCCGGGTGCGCACCACCGCCGGTGGGTTGGCCTTTCTCGACACCTGGGGATCGCTCCGCTACGCGTCCAACACCGCCTTCATCGCGCTGGTCTACGCCGATACCGTCCAGGACCATGCCAACCGCTACCACGATTTCGCGGTGCGGCAGATTCGCTACGTGCTTGGCGACAATCCCGCCGGCCGCAGTTACGTGGTGGGTTTTGGCGTGAATCCGCCGAAGAACCCGCACCACCGCGGTGCCAGTGGCGTGTATGACGGCAACATCGCCGCTCCGTTCGACAATCGTCACGTGCTCTTCGGGGCGCTCGTCGGCGGTCCGCAATCCGCCAGCGACACCGACTACGTCGACTCGCGATCGAACTACATCTGCAACGAGGTGGCCCTCGACTACAACGCCGGTTTCCAGGGGGCCGTGGCGCGGCTGTATCTCGAATATGGCGGCGGAGAGCGATCGCCTGCGCCGCCGCCTGCCGAGGTGCCGGGCGACGAGTTCTTCGTGCAGACAGCCGTCAACACCACCGGCAGCGGCTTCACCGAGATTCGGGCGATCCTTAATAACCGCTCCGCGTGGCCGGCCCGGTGGGCCAGCGACCTGTCGTTCGTCTACTTCGTCGATCTTTCGGAGGTCTATGCGGCCGGCTACTCCACGGCTGATGTGCAGGTGACGAGCAACTACGTGCAGGGCGGTCGGGTGGGCAGCCTGCAGCCCTGGGACGAGTCGCAGCGAATCTACGCGGTGACGGTGGACTTTACCGGCACGAGCATCGGTCCGGGCACGGGCACCTCCTTCTGGCGCGAGGCCCAGTTTCGCGTCGGCCTCAAGCAGGGCATTCCGTCCTCGGCCTGGAGCAGCCTCAACGACTGGTCGTATCAGGGAATCTCCGCCGACCGGGCCAATCCCACGCTCTCGCCCTACACGCCGGTCTACGGTGGCACCACGCGGCTCTTCGGCAGGGTTCCCGATGGCGTGGTCGCGCCGCCGCCGGATCCCGGCACGGGCACCAATCCGCCGCCCACGCCTCCGCCGACTCCGTCCGGCGCCGCCGCGGCCTTCAGCGTCAGCAACAGTTGGGCTGGTGGCTTCACCGCCGACATGAGGATCACCAACGGGAGCACCGCCCTTACCGAGTGGACGCTGGAGTTCGACCTCGATGCCGAGATCGTGAACGTCTGGAATGGCGTGCTGGTGAGCCACACGGGAAGGCGTTACGTCGTTCGCAACGCGGCGTGGAACGGCACGCTGGCCGCGGGCGGTCAGGTGACCTTTGGGTTTCAGGCCAACGGGGCGGGATCGAGCCTGCCGTCAAACCTGGTCTGGAACGGCACCGCACTGGCCACGCCCGCCTGAGCGGCACGATCACGGCATCGGATGCTCGGAGCGTGACGACCTGTTTGCGACCAGGTCGCCGCCGATCACCCGCGGCGATTTCGCCGCATGCAGGCCGTCATCGCGGCGAGGGCGAGAACGCCGGCTGACAGCAGTGACGTCGGCTCGGGGACCACGGAGAGATTCACCTGACCCGTCGTGGCGGTATCGAGCACGTACGACTGCCCGGCGGCGAGCGTCGGCAGCGAGCCGAGCGTGACGCCACTGTCGTTCAGCGTGCCCGAGTAGTTGAAGAGCCGCCAGGTGACGGGGGCCGCGATCGTGGTGAAGTCACCGATCCCGCTCACGTTGAGGATGCCGTCGAGCGTGAGGTTGGTGACGCCGGTGACGAGGTCGTTGACGCCGCTGCCGATGGTCTGATCGGCAGCATTGAGCTCGAAGTTCAGCACGCTCGTGCCGGCGAAGCCGAGGGTGTTGTTGATGGTGAGCGTGCCCGGGCTGGTGCCCGGGGCGAGAATGCCGCCGTCGAGCACGGAGACGGCGCCGGCGATCGTGCCCGCCCCGCCGAGGAGCGTGCCGTTGGCCACGTTCACGCCGCTACCGAGGGTGTTGTTCACGATCAGATCGAGCGAGTCCTGCAGCGTGATCAGTTCGGTGACCGCCGCCCCGCCATTGAGCGTGAGCGAGCCGGTGCCGCCGAGCGTGATGCCCGTCGCGGAGCCGCCGCCGCCCGTGGCCCCGACGGTGCCGCTCAGGATCGTGGCGTTGTTGACGTCGAGGCGGAGCTCCCCGGAGGTGGCCGTGGCGCGAAAGAAACTCGATGAACCGGAGAACGTCATGGCCTCCGAGCCGCCGAGCACGGCGACGGCGCCGGTGCGGCCGCCGATCGACAGCCCGTTCGCGAAGGTGAACGGCCCGGTGGCCTGCAGGGTGCCGTAGTTGAGCTGCAACTGGTTGGTGCCGGACGAGGCGGCCGACCCGAGGATCAGCGTGCCGCCGTTCGTGGGCGATGCGCCGGAGACACCCACGCGGTAGCCGCTCGTCGAGTTCGAGCCCGAGACGATCAGCGTGCCGCCGCCGGTCTTGACGATCCGGCCGGTCGTGCCCGCGACGTCGCCGTTGAGCGCGAGCGTGCCCCCGGAGCCCACGTCGACGGTCTTGTCGCCGGACGTGAACGTGATCGCAGGATTCACGATCGCCGAGCCGCTCGTGACATTGGTCGCGGTGAGGCCGGTGGCGGAGATCGCCCCCGATCCGTTCACGACCGCGGCCGCGCCGAAGGTCAGTACGCCGACGGACCGCGTGACGCCCTGCAGGTCGAGCGTGCCGGAGTTCGAGAGCGTGACGGCCGACATACCAAATGTGCCGCTGGAGGTGAGCGTGGTGCCCGGGGCGATGTCGAGCGTGCCGCCGCCGGAGACGGCGCGGCTGCTGCCGAGCGACACGCTGGCCGTGGTCTTGAGGGTGCTGTTGAGCGTGACTGGGCTGGCCGCGTCGCCGAGGCTGCCATCAGATGAGATCTGCAGCGTGCCCGATGAGAGCGTGAGGCCGCCGGTGAACGTGTTGGCTCCACCGAGGACGAGCGTGCCGGGGCCCATCTTCATGAGGCCGGCCGAGCCCGCGAGCGCGGAGTCGATGGTGGTGAGCACGGTGCCATCGGTGCCGGTGGTGATCGCGTTCAAGCCGCTCGACACGCCGGCGAGCGTGATCGTGCCACCAGTGAGGGTGTAGCCGGAGGTCGTGAAGGCGAGGCCGTTGGAGGCCGTGACGATGCCGGCGGTCACGGTGCCCGCGGTGCCGCTGAAGTTGGCCTTCTGCGAGGCGTCCCACGCCCCGGAGCCGTCGGCCCAACTGCCGCTGCCGCCGGCACCGGGTGCGGTGGCATTCCAGCCCGCCACACCATCCCAGTAGAGGTCGGTGCTGCCGCCGCCCGATGTCGTGAGGTTCATCGTGAAGTCGTCGATGCCGAGGCCCTGCGAGTTGGTCCAGCTACCCGTGGTCACAAAACTCCAGCGGAGGTAGTAGTTCGCCCCATTCGAAATGCTGAGGCTGGGGATCGAGACGGCCTTCGCGGTCGACTCTGGCGGGTTGTAGACAATCGACGTGCTGGTGCCCGAGTACGTGGCGTTTCCCAGGGAATTGGCCGACCACGTTGAC
>JAUMAF010000139.1:0-9310 GCA_032117045.1 Pirellulales bacterium
GCAAGGTGGAGCGGCCGGAGGAGATCGCTCAGGTCGGTGCGATCAGCGCCAACAATGATCGCTCGATCGGTGACCTGCTCGCCGAGGCCCTGCAGAAGGTGGGCAAGGACGGAGTGATCACGGTCGAAGAGGGCAAAACCACCGAAACGACGGTCCGGTTCGTCGACGGCATGCAGTTCGACAAGGGCTTCGTTTCACCCTATTTCATCAACAAGCCGGCCGAGATGGTCTGCCAACTCGACGACGCGTTGATCCTGATCCACGAGAAGAAGATCTCGAATCTTAGGGATCTCCTTCCCCTGCTCGAGAAGGCCGCCCAGTCGAGCAAGCCGCTGCTGATCATCGCGGAGGACGTCGATGGCGACGCCTTGACCGCGCTCGTGGTCAACAAGCTTCGTGGCGTGCTCAATGTGTGTGCCGCCAAGGCGCCCGGATTCGGTGACCGCCGCAAGGCCATGCTCGGCGACATCGCGACCCTGACGGGTGGCACGTTGATCAGCGAGGACCTCGGCCTGAAGCTCGAAAGCCTCGACCTTTCGCACCTCGGCAAGGCCAAGAGCATCACCGTGGACAAGAGCGAGACCACGATCGTGCAGGGCGCGGGCAAGCAGTCGGATGTCCAGGCTCGTGTGCAGCAGATTCGCACGCAGATCGAGAACACGGAGAGCGAGTACGACCGGGAGAAGCTCCAGGAGCGGCTGGCGAAGCTGACCGGCGGCGTCGCGATCGTCTCCGTGGGTGCCGGCACCGAGGCCGAGATGAAGCAGAAGAAGGCCCGCGTCGAGGATGCCCTCCATGCGACCCGTGCCGCCGTTGAAGAGGGGATCGTCCCGGGTGGCGGCGTGGCCCTGCTCCGCTGCCGTGAGGCGGTGGAGAAGGCGCGGTCGCAGGCCAAGGGAGACGAGAAGATCGGCGTCGACATCATCCTTCATGCCCTCGAGGCCCCGATTCGCCAGATCGCCGAGAATGGCGGCATCGACGGCGCGGTGGTGGCCGACGAAGTGTCCCAAAAAGACATCACCATCGGCTACGACGCCAACAAGGGCGAGTATGTCGACATGATCAAGGCCGGCATTATCGACCCTGTGAAGGTGGTGCGTGTGGCGCTGACGAACGCAGCGAGCATCTCGGGCCTCCTGCTGACGACCGAGGCGCTGGTCACCAACCTCGAAAAGGACGATGCGAAGAAGCGGAAGATCGAGGGGAGCGTGCGGTAGGGATGGGCTGAGCCCTCGCCTGCTCCCTCGGGGAGAGGCCGAAGTCGGATGAGAAGCCGGTGACGAGGGCATGCAGGTGGGCGATCAGCGCGACTACTACGAAGTGCTCGGGATTGAGCGGCGGGCCTCGCCAGCCCAGATCACCGACGCGTATCGCAAACTCGCGATCAAGTTTCATCCGGACAAGAATCCGGGAAACGACGAGGCCGCGACCCGCTTCAAGGAGGCGGCTCGGGCCTTCGAGGTGCTGTCCGACACCGATCTGAGGTCGCGGTACGACCGGTACGGTCATGCCGGTCTGCAGGGCGGCCGGCAGCACGAATTCAATGACATGTCGGACATCTTCGAGGCGTTCGGCGACCTGTTCGGCGGTGGCATCTTCGGCGAGGCCATGGGAGGCGGTCGCGGGCGAGGCAGTCGGGCCCGGAAGGGCCGTGACGTCTTCTGTCAGGTGGCGCTTACGCTTGTGGAGGCGGCCCGTGGGGTGACCAAGACGGTTGAGTTCAACCGTCACGAGATGTGCGGCACTTGCGACGGGACCGGGGCGAAGAAGGGCACGAAGCCCCAGGCGTGCGACTACTGTGGCGGCAAGGGGCAGGTGATCCAGTCCGCAGGAGTCTTCCGCCTGCAGACGACCTGTCCGGCCTGCCGGGGCGCCGGAAGCGTCATTCGCGAGAAATGCCCTGAGTGCGGCGGCGATGGGGTGCTCGAGGAGCGGGTTGAGCGGCGCGTGACGATTCCGGCCGGCGTTGACAGCGACGTCCGCGTTCGGCTGGCCGGCGAGGGCGAGCCTGGGGCAGGCGGTGGCCCGCCCGGCGACTGCTACTGCGTCATCGAGATCCAGGAGCACCCGTTTTTGCAGCGAAACGGCCGCGACCTGCACTGCGAGGTGCCGATCAGCTTCACGCAGGCGGCCCTCGGCGCCACGGTCGACGTGCCCACGCTCGACGGCGCCAAGCCCCTCCAGATCGCCCGCGGCACGCAGAGTGGCGACGTGATCCGGGTTCGCGGGCTGGGGATGCCCGAGGTCCGAGGTCGCGGCATCGGCGACCTTCACGTGCACGTCCATGTGGAGGTGCCAAAGACCCTCTCGCCACGGGCCGAGGAGCTGCTCCGGGAACTCGCCCACGAGGAGCATGCGGCCGTGAGTCCGAAGCGATCCTCGTTCTTCAGCAGGCTTGCCGATTACTTCCAGGCCAAGGAAACTCACGGTGAAGGACATCACGGCGAGAGCAGCGAGGAGCATGCATCATGATCGATGACGACGGCGAGGTGGTGGCGGACGGGGTCTCGGAAGAGAGGTTTTCGGAAGAAGAGTCTGCCGGTGCGGGGCTCGACGCCGCGAGCCAGATCGCGGAGCTCCAAGAGCGCGTGCTGCGGTCGCAGGCCGAACTCGAGAACTTCCGCAAACGGTCGCGCCGGGAATACGACGACTCGCAGCGGTATCGCGAGATTGACGTCCTCCGCGATCTGCTGCCGGTGCTCGACAACGTGCTCCGCGCGATCGAGGCCTCCGAGAAGACAGCCGATGTCGAGAGCCTCAAGTCAGGATTTCGCATGACGGCTCAGCAGCTGGAAAAACTTCTCAGCAGTCACGGCTGCCAGACGATCGAGACGGATGGGAAGCCGTTTGATCCGACCATCCACGACGCGATCCTGCAGCAGCCGGTGGCCGGCGCCGAGGACGGCACGATCGTGGGAACCGCGAGCCGGGGCTACAAACTCCACGACCGCGTGGTGCGTCCGGCCCAGGTCATCGTGGCCAAGGGAGCGTGACGGATGCCGACCTACGACTACCTCTGTGACGGCTGCGGGCACACCTTCGAGCTGTTTCAGTCGATGACCGACAGCGTGAAGAAGACCTGTCCGGAGTGCGGCAAGAAGAAGCTGCGACGGCTGATCGGCGCAGGTGGTGCGATCGTCTTCAAGGGCTCGGGATTCTACAAGACCGACTACCGGAGCGAGTCCTACAAGAAGGGTGCCGCCGCCGACTCTGGGGGCGATGGCGGCAAGAAGTCTTCATCCGCGGATGCCGGTCCGAAGAAGTCCGGCTCCGGAGAGGGCTGAGCATGCCACGGTGCCCGGTCTGCGATGCGACGGTCGATCTGGTGACCACGCCGACGGTGCCCTTCTGCAGCGACCGCTGCCGGCTGATCGATCTGGGCCGGTGGCTTGACGAGGGCTACGGCGTGCCCCAGCCGCGAAAGCCCGGCCCGGGCGAGATGGCGAGCGATGCCGCTGACGCCGAGGATGACGGCTGACGGCGGATTCTGGCCGACCCGCGTATACTCCCGCTCTCCATCGGGCGGATCACGGCCCGGGACGGCTGCCTTCGCAAGGATTCCATCACATGACACCCACGACCGATCCATCCGGGACGATCGTCCACGAGGTTCGCTGGAGCGACGCCTTCCCCTGGTGGCTCCTGTTTCGTGCCGCCGGGGCGGCCTTCTCGCCGACGGTGATTCTGCTGGCGGCGCTCGGTGCGGTGGCGACCTGGGCCGGATGGTCGGCCGCCACGCAACTCGGCTTTGCCGGGATCGACGCGGCCTCCGATCTGGGCATGTCTCTCGACGGCGGTCTCGTCCTGCCCGACTCGGCAGGCGGCGTGAGCCCCGCACCGCTCGCGCCAAGCCGCGTTGCCACGCCATGGCTGCACGACTGGGTGCGGCAACTGCCCCGACCACTGACCGAGCTCGTGTCGCTCGTGAGCATCCCTTTCCGGCCGACTGCGTCCCTTCAGCAGATGGCCGGTGCCTGGATCCGGATCGGCTGGTTCGTGCTGGTGTGGTCGATCTTTGGCACGGGCATCACCCGCCACGTCGCCCTGAAACTCGTGGGCGAGGAGGCACCGGGGCCGATCGGAGCCACGCTCTTCGGCTCGCGGAAGTGGCTGTCGTCGTTCAATGCCGTGGTTTTCGTGCTCGTCGGCCTTGCTGCCCTGAGTATCCCGGGTGCCCTCCTCGGCCTCGCGATGCGGACCGAGTGGGGGCTCGCCTTCGCCGGCGCGGTCTGGCCGCTCGTGCTGCTCGGCGCCGTGGTGCTGGCGATTCTCGCGGTGGGCGTCGTCGCCGGCTGGCCGTTGATGGTGGCGGCTGTGGGCGTGGAGCGAGGTGACAGTTTCCAAGCCATTTCAACGGCGTTTTCGTATCTCTACCAGCGGCCGCTGCATTACGCCTTCTACGGCATCGTCGCGCTGCTCGTGGCCGTGCCGGCCACGGCCACGGCCGGCCTGTTTGCCGATGCTACCGGCACGCTGGCGATGTGGGCGGCCAGTTTCGGCATGGGCCATGACCGCACCGCCGCCGTGCTCGATGGCCTCGCAGGGGGCGGAGCCGAGGCCACTACTTGGGGCGTGAAGGCGATCTCGTTCTGGAGCCGCGGCCTCGCCACGCTGCTCTCGTCGTTCGGCTGGGGCTATTTTTGGGCGATCGCAACCGCGGCCTACATGCTCCTTCGTCAGGACGTCGACGGCACGGAGCTCGACGAGGTCGTGATCGACGAGCCCGGCACGAACGCCTGACGAAATGCTGGCAACGCGGCTCGGGGCTGCCCATGCCCCGTCGCCGGACGTTCGCTGCGGGCATCCATGCCCTCCGCTCACTCGGATGCCGCCTTCGCTTCGGCATCCTGCCTGCGCTTGGCGTCATATGCCGGCCCCGGGGCACGGGCAGCCCCGCGCTCACTCCGCGCCCGGTGCAAGCCGACTGGCCGTAAGGCCGCGGCTGGACGCGGTTGAATCCGAGCATCATCCCGGATGCACCCCAGGCCTCACGGCGTTGGGCTAGGTCAGTGCACCCCTTGCCTCACGCCCCCGGTCCTTCCGGCGGCCCGCCACACCACCGGGCCAGCAACGCCGCGATTCCGCTCATCACCTCGCCACGACTGACGGCATCGTCGGCCCCCGCAATCATGGCCGCATCGAGCCGCTCCTTCCAGACGTGGGGTCCGAAGGCGACCACCTTCGCTCCATCGCCACCGAGCACCTTCCCGCGGGCGACCGACGCCGCCGGTTCACCCGCCAGCGACTGGAGATCGAGGAGGACGACGTCATAGGTGGCGGACCGGGGCGTGCCCGCGATCGCGGCGAGTGTGTCCACCTCGGCTCCGGCCTCGCGGCCGGCGGCCGCGAGGCGGCTTGTTGCCATCAGGTCGGACGATACGAGCAGCACATGAATCGTTTGCATGCGGCGCATCGTAACACGCCCCGACTCGCAGCCGCAGTCCCGCCGTCACACCGCCTCGGGGCCACGAACCTCCCGATAGATCTGCACTGCCTCGTGCATCGGAAGCACGAAGAGCCGCCCGCCGCCCCCTCCGGCGGCCAGAGCCGCCTCGACCGCGTCGACCGTGCGATCGAGGAAGTCGTCGTTGACCGCAATCTCGATCAGCGCCTCCTGGGCGAACGAATCGATGTCGGCGGAGCGGTCATAGCCATGCACGTCGCAGACCGTCAGCCGCGTCACCTGAACCGAGGCCAGGGCCAGGCGCACCGTCTCCACCTGCGCGGGCTTGATCACGGCGACGACCAGACGCACGCACCCTCCCCGGCCGCTCAGGGCCGCGGCAGTTCGACGCTCGCCTCGAGCACCTTCTTGATTCGGGCATCGAGTTCGACGAGATGCGACCGCGAATAGTCGTCGAGTTTCACGTCGCCCTTGGCCAAGAGCGACTCGATCCCGGTCGAGAGGTCCCGCAGCTTCGCCGCCGCGATCGTCTGGGCGTCAGGAGAGGCCGTCGGGCCGCCGAGCACCAGTCCGCAGAGCCGGGAAACGTAGGCCCGCTGCAGCCCGCGGCGCAGGCTTCCAATCGCCGGCTTGCGGTTGGTGAAGTCACCAGCCTCGGCGGCATGGACCTCCGCCATGATCGAGTTCGTCAGCCGGTCAAACAGTTCGGCCGTCGTGAAAGCATCCTGCTCGTCCGGCACCTTGAGTTCGCCGTCGCGGATCCGATCGAGCGTGAGCGGGTCGAGAAGCCGCCCGAGCACCCGGTCCTGCCACATCAGGACAACGTCGTGAACCGGATAGTCTTCGCGGTCGATCGACTCGCTGCCCCAGTGCGACCAGCGGGTGGCGACGAGTTGGTTGTAGAGCTCCGGCGAGAATGTGAAGGGTCCGCTCGAAAACATCTGCTTCTCGAGCAGCTCGAGCGCCTCGCGCTGCTTGGCTGGGCTGACGACCACGAAGGGGGGCCGGGCCTCGGCATCGCCGCGATGGCTGCGGGAGGTCGCCACGCCGCCGATCAGCCGTGCGGCGGTGTTCATCGCCTGCCCGTGCGTCGAAAGGAGCACACCGAAGGCCTGCCGCACCCGCTCGTAGCCACCTGCCCTGCCGGCCTTGTCTTTCTGGGTCATGCGGTCGGCGATCAGCGGCATGACCTGTGCGACCAACTCCGCACGGGCCTTCGCGAACTCCACCGGATCGCTGCCGAGGTCAAACCGGTTGGTAAACGGGTCGGGATCGCCAAACTCCGCGTCCTCGTCGGTCGCAAAGGCGAGCGCCGGTTCGCCACTCCGGGCGGCGATCTTCTCGAGCTCGGGAAACTCTCCTTCGGGCGACCCGGCCGACAGCGGTTTGTAGCCGTACTCGATCGCCCAGAAGTCGTATGGGCCGAGCTGCGCGGTGTAGTAGTCGCCCTGCGTGCGGCCCTTGGGCATGATGTTGGCCGGGATGTAGTCCATCACACTCGTACTGCCGCCGGTCTGCGACGTCTTTGCCACGTCGTTGAAATCGGCCAGCGACTTGAGCGTGCTGCCTTTGAAGTTGTGCCGCAGTCCGAGCGTGTGGCCGACCTCGTGCATCGCCACGAGCTTTAGCCCCTGCATCACGAGCTTCTCCTTCTCCTCTTCGGCGAGTCCTCCGACGGCGTTCGCCACCAGGGCCGTGGCCGCGAGCGCCGTTTCCCGGGCATGGCCGTCGAACAGCCGACAGGCCGAGCAGCAGGCCTCGCCCAACGCGGCTGCCGTGCCGGGCTGGCCGCCGGTGAGGGCCGCCACCGACTGCGGGGTGAAGGTCTCGTATTCCCGCCGCCAGAACTGGAGAAAGTCGCCGTCGAAAATGATGTCAGCGTCGAGAATCTGCCCCGTCCGCGGGTTCACCCGCGACGGCCCCATCGCGAAACTCTGCCCCGCGGTGATCCAGCGGAAGGTGTTGTAGTTGACGTCTTCCGGATCCCAGTCGGTGACGTCGGGCTGCTGGCGGACTTCGATGGCCGTGGCGAAACCGGCCTTCTCGAAAGCCTCATTCCAGGCAGCGATCCCCTCACGAATCGGCTGCCGATAGCGAAAAGGGACCGTCCGTTCGATCCAGAACACGATCGGCTTCTTCGGGGGCGAGACCGCGGCGGAGGGATCGGCCTTCTCGAGATGCCAGCGATTGATGTACCGGACGAAGCGATCTTCATCGACGTTCTGCGAAAAGTCTTTGAGGGCGGTCACGAAGTAGCCCACGCGATCGTCGGCGATGCGGGGCCGGTAGGAGTTCTGGGGCAGGAGGCTGATGGAGTAATGAACGTTGACCGTCGCGCCGCGGGAGTCGGGCACCGTATCGATCTCGGCGGAACTGCCAGATCCGTAGGTGGCGGCCACCTGGAGTTCAATGTTGTCCGGAAACCCCTTGACGCTTGCCCATGTCGAGCGGTCGGCGGCGAAGGAAAAGCCCGGCAGTTCGCGACTGATCCGCGGCAGATCCGTCAGGAAGATTTTTCCCAGGTCGATCACGTGGCCACCCGCCGGCCCCGTCGTGACGATCGGCACGCTGAACAGCACGCTATCGGTGTAGGCGAGCCCGACGGCCTTCTCCTCCGGGCTGCCCTTGTCGGCGAAGAACCGGACGTTCTTGCGAACGACATGGATGTTGTCATCGACTTTGCGAAACTGCCACACCCAATCGTCCCCGAATCCCATGCTCATGCCGCCCAGGATGGAGCGATCGCCGATTCCCTTGGCGATCGAGATCAGAACGAAAAACTCCTTGCCGAGCAGGGCATCGGTGAGTTCGGCGTAGACCTTGTCGTCCTTCCGCCACAGGGGCACCAGACCGTCGATCCTCCGGGCATCCTTGAGGACGACGGCAAAGGCCGGCTTGGAAGGCTTTCCATCAGCCGGACTGGCGTCCTTCGACGGGGCCGGTGCCGGCGTCGCAGCCGGCTGGGGCTGGGGCTGGGGCGCATCGGCCTTGGCCGTGTCGGTCGTGGTCGCGGCAGTCGGATTCGCGGCGACCTCATCCGCCCAGAGAGGTCCCGGCAGCGCCGCCAGGAGGCATACGCCGACCAGCCCGATCGATCTTGCCACACCGCGCCGGTCACAACCCAGCATCTGGAGACTCCCTGAAAAAATCCGCTGATCGCCCACGAAAAGCCACAAAGCCATCGACGTCATCCTCGATCGAAGCGTAGCATCGCAAGGGGTGTGCCACCAATTTCGGGTGTTTGGCGACGCGATGCCGGATTTCCCGACCGCCGAGTCTTCGCTCCAGGCCGTCTGCCGGTCGTGGCTGGGGCCGCGCACCGTCGTGATCGAGCCCCTGCCGGGATCCGGGTTCAGTGGTGCAGGCGTCTGGCGAGTTCGATCCAGGTCCGATGAGTGGGTTCTCAAGTCGTGGACTCCCGGGGAAATCGCGTCCGGCGGTGCCGACCGCATTGCCTGGGTCCACAGGCTCATGCGGCATCTCCGCCGCCGCGGCATCGATGAGGTGTCTGAGCCCCGGGTGGCACTCGACGGCGGCTCCGCCGTGGTCGATGCGGAGGGCACGTGGTGGGAACTTCTTCCGTTCATTCCGGGAACCGCGACCGACCGGCCGACGGGTGCCCAGGTCACCGCGGCGGCCTCATGCCTCGCGCGAATCCATCTCGCCGCGGAATCATTTGCTGCCGGACCGCGGGAGCGTTGTGTCCCTGCGGCCCTGCAGCGGCGGATGGCTGCCGCCCAGCGACTGATCTCGAGCCCATGGACAAGCACCGAGTTCCGGGGAGCACGGCAGACCCTCACTCCCATGCAGCAGGCGGTCGTGTTGCGCGCTTGCGCAAGCCCTTATCGGCCGCGCTGGCCCGGCGCGGTCTGGCCGATGCGCTGCTGATGCCAGACAGTGCAGAGG
>JAUMAF010000139.1:9320-23924 GCA_032117045.1 Pirellulales bacterium
AGGCGGTGGAGGTATTTACAGCCGGAGGAGGCGAGCAAGCGATCCGCCGAGTGGCCGCCCTGCGGCCTCCCGAGATGGTGGTGCAGGCCGTTGTTCGCGACGTCTGGTGCGACCATGTGCTCTATGCGGAGGACGACCCATCGCGCGTGGCAGGCGTGATCGATCTGCATGCCGCCGCCATCGATACCCCAGCCACCGATATCGCCCGCCTCGTGGGCAGTTGGCAAACCGAATCAGGTCGATCGCCGACCGCAAACTGGGCGACGGCCCTGGCGGCGTACGAGGCCATCCGGCCATTGAGTGAAGTCGAACGGCAGTGGATACCCTGGCTTCATGCCACGGGGGTGATCTTCGGTCTCGACAACTGGTTCCGCTGGACGCTCCTGGAATCTCGGGGGTTTGTCCGGCCTGCCCAGGCTCTCTCCCGTCTGGACCGCCTGATCGAGCAGTTTCCGGCTGCGCTTGTCGACGTCGTCGATCCCGCCGTGAACGCGGTTTGACCGCGGAAAAGTGCAGTTTGTAGACTCAAGGAGTCGAAACTCCCAGGGATTGGGCGTCCGGCTTCGCTGTAGCTGGCTCGGAATGGGCATCGTCACACTCGCCGACGGATCGCATGCCGCACTTTTTTTGCACTGTCAGACGGTCGATGGCCGCCCTGCTCATGGCGGTCGCTTCGGCTGGGCTGGCCCAGGCGGAGGATCTCGCCGGCCGCCTCGGATTGGCTGCCGCGAGCCAGACCGGCTCCGGTACGGGCCAGACCGCCGTCGCTGGGGGCGATGCCGCCAACCCGTTGGCAGCCATCACGGCAGCCTTGGGAGAGCCGGTCGAGATCACGGCGGCCATCGAGCCGGCCGGAGGTGGGCGATCTGCTGTGCTCGCCGTGACCGCGGTGCTCGAGGACGGCTGGCATCTCTATGCGATTTCGCAGAAGCCCGGAGGACCGATCGCCACCCGGATTACGGTGGCGAAAGACTCGCCCTGGCAGGTCACCGGCCCGTTTGCGCCTGATGAGGAGCCGCACAAGCGGACGATCGACGACGTGCCGGCCTGGAAGGGGCTGGTCATCGAGGAGCATTCGGGGCGGGTGACCTGGCGGGCGCCGCTCGACTCCGCGGGAAGCGGTGAGATTCGCGGGGCGGTGAGCCTGCAACTCTGCCAGGACACCACCTGTCTGCCACCCCAGACCATCGCCTTCAAGGCCGGGGCCCGCGAGGCCGGCGTTACGGCATCCCCCGGTGCAGCTGCGGCCACGATGCCGGCGGTCAGGCAGCCGACGTTTGTCGAGCATGCATCGCCCCGGTCGCATGCCACGGTGAGGGCGGCATTCCGCGACACTGGGGCGGAGGCGACCTCATGGCCGGTCGTCGTCGAGCTCGTTCCCGACGAGGGATGGCATCTCTACACGCCCGCAGGGGCGGCGACGAGCGAGATTGGTCAGGGCAAGCCCACCATCGTGTCCGTCGCCAAGGGCGAGGCCGCCGGAGTAACGAAGGTGGTTGTGTCCTCGGCGACGCCCACGACCCATGCGGCGCTCGTCGAGTCGGGCGCCGTCGATGGACCGATCGTGCTGGAGTTGGTCGTCGAGGCGTCGGCCGCCGCCGGGAATCGAACGGTCGATGCGGTGATCGGCTTTCAGACCTGCAGCGAACAGACCTGCGATCCGCCCACGGCCGTTCGGCTCGCGCTGACCGCGCCGACGGCTGATCGACCTGCTGGCGACATCACCTTCCAGGATGCCCGCTATGCCGACGCCGCCAAGCATCCGATGGTGTTCGCAGCGGGCAGCGGTGCCGCTGCTGCCACCAGCACCGAAACGGCCTCCGCAGCGATCCCCGCGTTGGCCGCCGCCCCGGCCACGGCCGCCATGCCGGCCGTTCCTGCGGCCGCGTCCCTCTCACTCCCGCTGGCCCTGCTCATGGGCCTTGCCGGCGGCCTGTTGCTGAATCTCATGCCGTGCGTGCTACCGGTGCTGGGTCTGAAGCTGATGTCCTTCGCCCAGCAGTCGGGCCGGGAGCGACGCGAGATCTTCCAGACGAATCTCTGGTATTGCGCGGGCGTGTTTGCGGTGTTTTTCGCGCTCGCGACCGCAAGCGTGGCGGCCAACATCGGCCTCGGCGGGGCCAACCTCGCCTGGGGCGAGCAGTTTACTTCGGCGGGTTTCAACATCTCCATGATCGCGGTGGTATTCGCCTTCGCGCTCTCGTTTTTGGGCATTTGGGAGCTTCCGATCCCGGGCTTCATCGGTGAGAAGGCGGGCCATGTCCAGCAGCAGGAGGGCCCGGCCGGGTCGTTTCTCAAGGGAGTCTTGAGCACCGTGCTCGCGACCCCGTGCAGCGGGCCGTTTTTGGGCCCCGTCTTCGGCTTCACGCTCACGCAGCCGACGGCCGTCACCTACGCCGTCTTCGGCGCGATCGCCACGGGCATGGCCCTGCCCTACGTGCTCGTGGGCCTCATCCCCGGGCTCGTCAAGTTTCTCCCCAAGCCGGGTGCGTGGATGGCCACGTTCAAGGAGGTGCTGGGCTTCGTGATGCTGGGCACGGTCGTGTATCTCTTCACGTTCCTGCACCATGAATGGTTTGTGCCGACGCTGGCAATGCTGATCGGCATCTGGGCCGGGTGCTGGTGGGTCGGCCGCGAGCAGGAGAAGACCGGCGCGGTGGGTTTCGGCCGCTGGGTGCAGGCCGGGTCGGCGGCGGCGCTGATCGGCTGGGCCGCCTTCACGCTCTTGGCTCCCGGCGAATCGGTGATCGAGTGGCAGCAGCCCTTCTCGCGTGACCGAATTTCCGAGCTCCGCAAGACCGGCGCCACCGTGATGGTCGATTTCTCGGCCGACTGGTGCCCAACGTGCAAGTTCAACCTGGCGTATGCGATCGAGACCGAGCGGGTGAAGGCGGCGCTCGAGAAGAATCGCGTGATCCCGGTGCTCGCGGATTGGACCGATGGTTCGAGCGAGATCAAGCAGGCCCTGGAGAGCCTGCAAAGCCGGTCGATTCCGGTGCTCGCGATCTATCCGGCCGCGAAGCCAGGCGGCGTCTGCCCCGATCCGATCGTGCTCCGTGACCTGATCACCGAAAAGCAGGTGCTCGACGCCCTGCAGCAGGCCGGACCGTCGCTTCCGGAAGCGACCGCGCTTCGCCCCGCTTCCGCGGGTCGGTAGTTGCCGGGGCGCCTACCGGAGCACGACCCGTTCGTCGGCGGCCGTCGCGGCGGCCACCGTGCCGATGGGAAAGGTGTCGTGGCCGAGATCCGCGAGCTGGCTCCGGATACTGCCGGCGAAGTGGGGCGACACGACGAGCACCATCCCGATGCCCATGTTGAAGACCCGCTCCATCTCGTCGGCGGCGATGCCGCCGAGCCCCTGCACCCACGGAAACACCGGCGGCACCGGCCACGAGCCGCGGTCCAGCAGGATCTGCACGTGCGGCGGCACGATCCGCGCGAGGTTCTCGACGAGTCCGCCGCCGGTGATGTGGGCGATGCCATGCACCACGTGCTTGACCCGGTACCGTCCCAGGACCTTCTTCACGGGCCTCGCATAGAGCCGGGTGGGCGTGAGGAGCAGTTCGCCCACGGTGCGGTCGCCAAGCGCGGGCACCTGATCTCCGCAGGCCAGGCGTCCGATCTCGAAGACAGCCTTTCGCACGAGGCTGTAGCCGTTGGAGTGAAAGCCGCTCGACGCGATCCCGATCGCCACGTCATCCGGCTGGATCTGTCGGCCGTCAACCAGTCGCCTCCGTTCGACCACACCCACGCAGAAGCCGGCCAGATCATACTCGCCGGGGTGGTACATGTCGGGCAGGATGGCCGTCTCGCCCCCCACCAGCGCACACTCGCTTTCCACGCAGGCATCGGCAATACCGCTCACGATCTGCTCGAGCAGCGCCGGATCGTCCTTGGCCAGCGCGACGTAGTCGAGAAAGAAGAGCGGCTCGGCGCCAGTGCAGAGGGCGTCGTTCACGCTCATCGCCACCAGATCGATGCCCACGGTGTGATGGATCCCCGCCTGCACCGCCAGTTTGAGCTTGGTGCCGACGCCATCGGTGCATGAGACGAGAAGCGGATCCTCGTAGCCTCGCGCGAAAAGCCCCTTGAAGTCGAGCGCGAACAGCGCCGCGAAGCCCCCCTCCTGGCTCATCACCCGCGGGCACTGCGTCCGCCGCATGTGCGCGGGCAGCCGCGCCATCCCCTCGCGGTAGACTTCGAGGTTCACGCCGGCGCTGGAATACGTGGCTCCGCTCACGCCGGTATCATCGCGTGCCGCGCACCTGTCGCAAGTCCCGGCCGTGCTGCCCGTGCGCCATCTCGACCGCGGCCGGCCGGGCGGCCCATGACGCGGTGGTATAGTTCTTTCATGCCGCCCCGGAAGACGACAGCCAGCCGACGATCGAGCGTGCGGAAGCCGCTGCCGCCACTCCAGTTTGGCCAGCCCCTGCCCTACGGCGCCGTCCTCCACGACAAGGGAGTCCAGTTCGTGGTTTACAGTCGCTCAGCGACTGCCATTCGGGTGCTGCTCTACGACGAGGTCGATTCTCCAGAGCCTGCCGAAGTGATCACGCTCGATCCTTCGAAGGACCGCTGGGGGGATATCTGGAGCGTCTTCGTGCCGGGACTCGCCCCCGACCAGCTCTATCACTTTCAGGCCGATGGGCCGTTCGATCCGGAGCGTGGGCAGCGGTTCGATGGCCGGGCCCGGCTCGTCGATCCTTATGCGAAGGCGCTCGCGGGTGAGTTTGTCCGCGGGGCCGATCACCTGCTCGTGCCTCCGAAGTGCGTGGTGATCGACGACAGCTTCGACTGGCAGGGCGACCGCCATCTCCGCCGTGGGCTGGCCGACACCGTGATCTACGAGATGCACGTCAAGGGATTCACGGCGAGCCCTACCAGCGGCGTGGCGCATCCGGGCACCTATCTGGGCGTGATCGAGAAGATTCCCTACCTGCAGTCACTGGGCGTGACCGCCGTGGAGCTGATGCCGGTCCACGACTTTGCCGCCGCGATCCCGACGGCCGACGGCACGTCACGGGTCAACTATTGGGGCTACGACCCGCTGGCATTTTTTGCCCCGCACCGTGGCTACGCGGCGGGCACCGCGGTGGGCTGCCAGGTGCGGGAGTTCAAGGAGATGGTGCGAGCGCTGCATGCCGCCGGCATCGAGGTGATCCTCGACGTGGTGTTCAACCACACGGCCGAGGGCAACCAGCTCGGTCCCACGCTGTCGTTCAAGGGGCTCGAGAATCGCGTCTACTACATGCTCGGCGACGGCGGGTCCACCTACCGCAACTACACCGGCTGCGGCAACACCGTCAACGGCAACCATCCGATCGTTCGCGAGCTGATCTTCCTGTGTCTCAGGCACTGGGTGCACAACTACCACGTCGATGGATTTCGCTTCGATCTGGCCAGCGTGCTGAGCCGCGATCGCAACGGTGATCTGCTCCCCAATCCGCCGGTCGTCGAGGTGATCACGGAAGACCCGATGCTGGCCGACACAAAGATCATCGCCGAGGCCTGGGATGCGGCCGGCGCCTATCAAGTGGGTTCGTTCGCCGACATGCGCTGGGCGGAGTGGAACGGACGCTATCGCGACGACGTCCGCCGATACTGGCGCGGTGATTTCGCTCAGACCGGCCATCTGGCCACGCGGCTCGCCGGGTCGAGCGATCTCTACGGCGACGACGGCCGTCAGCCCTGCCACAGCATCAACTTCGTGACGTCGCACGACGGCTTCACGCTGTCGGATCTCGTCAGTTATCGCGAGAAGCACAACGAGGCCAACGGCGAGGGCAATCGCGACGGCGACAACAACAACTTCTCCGAGAACTACGGCGTCGAGGGGCCGACCAAACGGCCGGAGATCGACGAGGTGAGGTCGCGGCAGGTCCGCAACATGCTCGCCACGCTGCTCTTCAGCCAGGGCGTGCCGATGATCCTGGCAGGAGACGAGTGCCGCCGCACCCAGCAGGGCAACAACAATGCCTGGTGCCAGGACAACGATGTGTCGTGGTTTGACTGGAGCCTCGTGGAGAAGCACGCGGATCTGGGCCGGTTCATGCGGGAGTTGATCCGATTTCGCATCGGCAATCCGACCCTGCGGCGCCGATCGTTTCTCGAGGGTGGAACGAGCACGGCGACAGTGCTCTCGGACGTGGAGTGGTTTTCGCCCGATGGCGTGCACATCGATTGGTATGCCGCCGACGGTGGGCTCGCCTGCTTTTTCGGCGCGCCGTCTCGTGAAAAAATCCTGGCGGGGGGCGACATGGCGGCCGGGGGCGTTGATGGAACGCCCCGGCACATCCTCCTCTTCGCGCATGCCGGTGCCGGGGTGCGGTCGTTCACCATGCCACGGCCACAGGCCGTTCGGGACCTCCCCTGGCGTCTGTTCGTCGATACGAGCCGGCCGTCGCCGCACGACATTTTTACCGATGGCGAGGGCCCGGCCATCGACGTCGAGCGGCCCCTGGAACTCCCCGAGCGATCGCTCGTCTGCCTGGTCGCCGACGCTGAGCCGCCGGCCCGCAAAAAACAGGCCGTTCCTCGGGCGTGACCCGCGCGGCTAAGATGCGTGGGCGGCGTTGCCGCCCATCATGCCCCTGCCCTCCTAACGGAGTATCACGATGTCCGTGGTCCGATCCCCCGCGTCGATGGCCGTGACGGTCCTGTCCGTGTTTGGCTGTGCCCTTCTTGGAGCCATGGGGTGTGGCCCGGCACCATCGCGGCCGCCGGTCGGTTCGGCCTCTTTGCCGAAGGCTGCGGCCGTGGCCGACGAGCACGATCACGGAACGCACCATCACGATCACGACGAGCCCGAGTCGCTTGCCGACGGCGTCGAGAAACTGGGGTCGTTGACCAAGGATCTGGCTGAGAAGCTTGCCGACAACGCCGGCGAGGCGGCCGACGACGCCGTGCACGACATCGGGCATCTTCTGGAGGAGCTGCGCGACTGGGCACAGAAGGAGGGGTTCGAGGGAGACGCGGCCACAGCCGCCACCAAGGCGATCGACGAGCTCGAGGAATGCTTCGGGAAGGTTGACGAGGCTTTTCATTCAGGTGACGACAAGGCCGACTCCCCGGCCAAGGTGCTGGAGTCGGTTAAGGAGCGACTCGACGCTGCGTTTCGATCCCTCAAGGCAACCATGGCATCCAAGGAGGTGAAGTGATGGTTGGATTTCAGATGCGGCTTCTCGACGGGCACATGCCGCGACGCAGGTTCATGATCGCTGCGGCGGTTCTGGCCGGCGTGGCCGCGACGATCGGGGCCGTGCAGGTCCGGGCCGACGTCGATGCCGCTGCCGTCGGCGGCACGCTTCTGCTCGTGGAGGAACCGGCGGGAGCGGTCACCCTCACGGCGGCGAAGGCCAAGCTCACGCCGACACCTCAGCCGATCGTCGTCGCGGGGCGGATCGGCGGCCGGGGCACGGAGCCCTTCGGCAAGAACGAGGCGACCTTCTCGATGCTCGAGATTCCAGCCGACGACCATGCGGCGAAGCCCGGCCACAAGCCCGACGACTGCCCGTTCTGCAAGAAGCGCAACGCCAACTCACCGATCGCCGCCGTGAGCTTCGTGGGGGCCGATGGCAAGGTGATTCCCGTCGACGCTCAGAAACTCTTCGGTGTTGCTGCCGGGCAGGACGTCGTCGTCCGCGGCACGGGCTTCTTCGATCCGAAACTCGGGATTCCCGTGATCCAGATCACGGGCGACGGTCTCTACGTCCGAAAGGCGAAGTGACCCGATGCGGGCGGCTTTCAAGGAGTGGGCGGCGATCTGCCGGGCGCTGGCGACAGGCCGGCAGGACGTGATCCTCCGCAAGGGAGGGATCGTGGAGCCGGGCGGCGAGTTTCGCGTGGAGCAGACCGACTTCCTGCTCATGCCGACGTTCGTGCACCAGTCGCCCGAGAGCCTCGTTCCCGGGGCCCGCGATCTCCTCGTCGACATCGACGCCGATCGGCCACCGGAGGGCACGGTCGTGCTTCGCCATCGGGCGCAGGTGCTGGACGCCCGCCGCGTGCTGAGGCTGGAAGACCTGTCGGCCTACCGCGACCGACATGTGTGGTCTGACGCCGTCGTGGCGGAAAGGTTTCACCGCTGGAAGGACGAACTGCACGTGCTGGAGGTCGATGTGTCGCCACTCCCATCGCCCCTGACACTGCCCTGGCACGAGTTCTACGGCGGCTGCCGCTCGTGGGTGGAACTTCAGAACGACGTGTCGGCGGCGACTGGTGCGAGCGGTTGAGGCCTCCTATGAGTGCGGCGCTCGTCGAGATTCTGCAGGCCCATCGCGCCGGAGACGAGACGGCCGCCGAAAGGCTCGTGGCGTATTGCCGCGCGCGGGTCTATCGGAGAGCCGATCAGCTCCTGCCGGACTTCGCCCGGGTGGCTCGGCATGAGCGGCCCAGCGACGTAGCCCAAGACGCCCTCGTCGGTCTCTGGCAGGCCCTCCGCACGACCAGGCCCGAATCGGAGCGGCATTTGCTGCTGCTCGCAGGCAAGAAGGTCCGCGAGGCGCTGTACGACCTGGCCCGACGGCATGCCGGACAGCGGCATGGCCTCGGCAACATCGAATCGCAGGGCGACGTGCCGGCTGACCAGCACGCTGCGCTGGCGGCCGTCGCCGATGTGACCGGGCCGGCGACGCTCGACGACTGGACGCGATTTCAGAGCGCCATCGACACGCTGCCCGAGGATGAACGCGAGGTCATGCACCTCAAGTGGTTCGTCGGAATGAGTGAAGACGAGATCGCCGAAGTCGTCGGATTGTCGCGGAGCACCGTACAACGACTCTGGAAAGCCGCAAAGCATGGGATCAATCAGGCGATGGGTCGGGAGCAGCCGCGGTAAGCGTGGTCGCTTCGACGACCGCCGCCGCAGGCGGGCGGTCATCGGCGAGTTCCGCTGAGTCGTGAGTGAACGCCAGCAGATCAGCCCCCGTGAACGCGAGGCCCGTCACCGGCCGAGGCACCGCGGAGGATGCCGAGACGACAAGCGTTCCATGGTCGCCTCGCGATAATCGAAGCACCGACGCCCCCCCGCTGCCCGGCGGCCGCGTCGCCACGACGACGTCGTCACCCCCGACAAGACAGATTGCCGTGAAGGTTCCCGAAGTCAGCGTCGCCGTGTTTCGAACCTCGGACGTCCGACCGTCGAGAAACACGACGCGTCCGTCACTTCCGCACGAGGCGATGGATGTGCCCTCGACATTCGCCGCCAGGAGCACGGCCCCGGCTCCGTGGTCGAGCCCGATCGGGCTGGTTGATTCCGACGTGGGCGACCAGCGCCGCACCGAACCATCCGAGAGCCCCACGAGGACGGCATCGTCTGCGGCGGCAGGTGCCACGGAGGTGATTCGAGTCGCCGGATCGATGGCCCCGACCTCGGCACATCCCAGAGGTGTTTCGGTATGAGTCGCGTAGGCGACGAGGCTCCGGGGGCCGTCCTGGGCAAAAAGCATGTTGCCATTGGGAGACACTGCTATCAAGCGGTTGTGCGCCGGCGACGAGGGGTCGGCCCGCAGCTCGAAGATTGGTTTCGAGTCGACGCTCCGCTTGGGGAGATCCCAGGCCTTCAATGCCGCGGCGTCACTAATGGCGACGATTGACCCTGCGTCACCGAAGGCGATGCCCAGAGGGCCAGCCGCCGCGACGCCGAGGTGATGCTCAGGCCAGTTCCATGCTCCCGTGGCCGACACGACGACCTCCGAGCCGATGGCCGTCGCGAGCCGCCCGGCAACTGGATCGCCCGCCGCGGTCCGGCAGTCATCGATCAACGTGACAGCGAGGGTTGCCGGCTTTTTCGGGGGACGAGAGATATGTTCCCCTTTGAGCACGTTGACCACCGACCACGTTCCGATCCCGCCAATGAGCAGCACGGCGGCAACCGTCGCGAACTGCACGCTCCGGCGTCGGCGGCGTGCTCGGTCGATAGCCGCAGCAAGGTGTGCGGCGTCGGCCGGCCGCGACTGTGGATCGCTGGCCGTGCATCGCGCCACGAGGGGGCCAAGCCAACCAGGCATTCTTCCTTCGAGGTCGGCAAAGAGATCCTTCGTGAGAATCATTCCGAGGGCATGGACATCGGAACGCGTCGTCGCCTCCCCGCTCTGCTGCTCCAGCGCGGCGTAGGGGGGGGTGCCCAGGAAGGCGCCGGCCCTGGTGTGGTCCGGGCCCACGGTGGGAGGCATCGGGCGAGACCCCTCTGGTGGATCTAGCCCTTGGGCTGCAAGTTTAGAAATGCCGAAATCAATGACCCGCGGCTGGCCGTGCCTGTCAACGAGGATGTTGCCCGGCTTGAGGTCACGGTGGATGATCCCTTCACGATGGGCGATGCTCACGGCGCGGCAGACCTCGCGAAACAAGGCCAGTCGCTCCGTGACGGACAACCGCTTTTCGGCACAGAAGTGATGGAGTGGCTTTCCGCCGGGAATGAGTTCCATGGCCACGAAGATCCGAGACCCGGTTGGCGACGCCCAGCTGCCGGCCTCGAACACGCGGGCAATACCGCGGTCGTCGAGTCGGGCCAGCAGGTCGGCTTCCTTGGCCATGCGGTGCGACTCCCGCCCCGCGTGCTTCTGAACCTTGACGGCGACCTGACGATTCGGCGACTTCTGTCGGGCGAGGAAGACGCAGCCAAACCCGCCTTCGCCGAGCTGGCTCTCCAGGGTGTATCTTCCGTCGATCGTCAAACCAACGAGATCGGCACACGCATTCCTGCAGGAACTCCCAGACAATCCAAAACTCTCGAACGTCGTGCGGGAGTCGGTCATCGCGGACGGATCATGAGACACTGGAGGAACGACACTCCTGAAGGACACGATCAGTCAGGAGTGGCCCCTCGTAAGGGGAGTCGGGAGTATCGTCGCGGAGGGGACTTCTGACAAATCCGTCCGTCTCGTGAAGCCGTCAGGAGGTTTTTTCCGCACTCCTCGTTGGAGGTCGCAGTCACGAGGTGCGGCCTGCCAAAACCATTTCCCCCTCTCATCAGGAGAACTCCCCATGTTCCATGCGAATGTCCGTCACTCCCGGCTCCGCGGTCGTCGCGGGCTGATCGCCGCGGCCGTGGCGGTGGCATGTATCTCGACACCGGTCGTCCAAGCCGTCGAGGTGGTTCCGGGCGGCTACTCGCCCGAGGTCGACTACGGCCGCGGATCCCTCGTCGTTGGTTCCGACGGTAACGTCTACCGAGCGCTTGGCGCCGTGAAAGCCAAGGATCCGGTGACCGCGAAGGATGCAACCTGGCAGCTCGCCCACGCGGCTTTCGATATGACGATCGACGTGCCGGGCAGATTCGACGCAACCGACAAGGCGTTCGCGTTCATTGCCGGGTCGACGATCTCCGACACGGCCACGGTCACGGTGCAGCTCGCCCCCGGAACGTACGAGTTGAAGGAACCGGTCGCGATCGGCCACTCCCAGGGCCGCCGCGTGGTGCTCAAGGGGGGAAAGGACCCGGCCAAATTCACGCTCCGCTTCGGGCAGTCGGATGGACTCGTGGTGGAGGGGGGCACCGGGCTCACCATCGAGGGACTCTCGATTCAGGGAACAGGAGCCAAACACACCGGGGTCGTGGTCGAAGACCGGTCGTTGGCGGTCCTTCGGCGATGCGTGGTCAACGACTTCAAGATGGGCGTTCGTGTGAACAGAGCGTCGAGTGTCAACGCGGAGGACGTCCGAGTCAGCTCGAAGAAGGGTGCCGCCGGCTTCCAGGCGTATGCGGGAAGCGTTTGCCTGCTGAAAGACTGTACGGCGATCCTTCAAGCCAATCCACGCGGCGGCGACATATCCACGGGGTTTGGTGCGTGGTTCTCCTCGACCATGGAATGCGAGGATTGTACGGCCACAGGCTGGCACGACGGCTTTTTCTCATACCATGCCGCGTCGCTCGACATGCGGAATTGCACTGCTACCGGCAATCGCTTCGGTGGAGGTGCATATCTTGGCAGCACCTTGCGTGCGAACGGGTGCATCTTTGAGGAGAGCCGGGAGTTGGGATTGAATATCCACGAAGGAACCGCTTCGATGGCAGGCTGCCGAATCAGCAGCAGCACATCCATGGCCATCCGGTGCTATGGCACAAGCATGATCGACCTTCGTGGAGCCCCTTGCGAAATCACCGGATCTCCACTGGGCATTCAGTCGATCGCGGGCGGGGCTCTCAATGGCGTTCGCCCAACTTTTCGGAGATGTGCCCGCGAGACGGAAATCTACCCGTTCAAGTCGACCGACGAGGCCGTCTTCCAGTTTCAACAGTAATCGTGATTCGATTTCGGAGACGGGCGACGGCCCTCATTGTTCGGCGAGTGCTCGGACTCAGGCATCGTGTCGGAGTTCCGGAATACCGACCGCATCGAGCAGGCCCATCCCGATGCCTGACGGAAGAGACGTTATGCCGACAACAATCAGGCCATTAGCCCGCACCGTATTCCACGCCGATCTCTCGGGAGATCGTGCGGGGAAGAGTGTTCAAAGGAGCGTGCTTTTCCCGGTCTGGCGGGGACCCCAGAGAAAACAGGAGTCACCAGCGAACGAGGCGGCGGTGAGCATGCGCGTGATCATGTCACCAGGTGGCTCACGAGCCGCTCATCAGCTGCAACATGGTGAGGAAGTGCCGTGGACCGGGATATCCTCTCCGTCCTTGACGGCGGTCATGCTCCGGGATCGCGTGCCGCAGCGACGAGCGCGTCCGCCGAGAGCGTCACCGCCCGGGCAAACCCCGCCACGAACCTCGCCGAGGCAATCTCGATCGCGACGAGCGAGAAATCGGCGAACTCGAAAAGATCGACCGCCTCCGGAAACTTTGCCAGGTACGCGGCCTTCAGTGGCAGATGGTCGGCATGCTCTCTGGCGATGAACTCCGCGTGGCCGACGATCGAGACCCGTGGCAGGGCTTGAGGCGGGACATCGGGCGACTCTGGCGCGGTGATCAGCAGGCATACGTCTGGCACGGAACGCATATCACGGGTGTGGGCCGCGAGGCCGCTGACGTGAATCACGAGCCGCAGCCGGCTCTCATGCATCGTGGCCACAAACGGCACCATCGACGCGAACGGCCGGCCATCGTGGAGTGTGGCCAGAGCGGCGACGCCGCGGGTGCTGAGCAACGACCGGAGAAGGTCGGACGACACGGGATCGAGGATCATCGGGAATCTCCAGGAGCCGGAAGTGACGTTCAGATTCCCACGCCTCACGACGTTGGGCTTCCTCGGAGAGCGGGCACCGCTCAGCGAACCACCCGGGCGCCGCCTCCCTTGACCTGCTTCTCCACCTCGGCCCGAGTGGCCATCGAGGTGTCGCCCGGGGTCGTGCTGGCGAGCGCCCCGTGAGCCGCGCCATAGTCCACCGCCTTCTGCGGGCAGTTGAACTCCAGAAACCCGAATGCAAGCCCGCTGGCGAAACTGTCGCCGCCCCCGACCCGATCGAGGATCTCGAGCGCCGGATACGTGCGGCTGTCGTAAAACTTCCCGTCGTGCCAGCAAATGGCGCTCCAGTCATTCTTCGTCGCCGTGATCACGCGGCGGAGCGTCGTGGCGGCCACCTTGAAGTTGGGGAACTCCTTGACGGCCGTCTCGATCATCGTGCGGAAGGCGTCGGTCTCGATCTCGCTGATGGCGTGATCCACGCCGGCGACCTCGAAGCCAAGCGACGCCGTGAAATCCTCCTCGTTGCCGATCATCACGTCGACATGCCGGGCGATCTCCCGATTCACCTCGCGGGCCTTCGGCTGGCCGCCGATGCTCTTCCAGAGGCTGGGCCGGTAGTTGAGATCGTACGACACGATCGTGCCGTACTTCTTGGCCGCCGTGACCGCTTCGATCGTGACGGCGGCGGTGGTCTCCGAGAGGGCGGCGAAGATGCCGCCGGTGTGAAACCAGCGAACGCCGAGCGTCCCGAAGAGATGCTCCCAGTCCACGTCGCCCGGCTTCAGTTGGCTGGCGGCCGTGTTGCCGCGGTCCGGCACGCCGACGGCCCCCCGAATCCCGAAGCCCCGTTCGGTGAAGTTGAGGCCGTTGCGGACGGTCCGACCGATGCCGTCGTCGGCCCGCCACTGGATGAAGTCGGTGCAGACGCCCCCCTGCATGATGAAGTCTTCCACGAGATGGCCCACCTCGTTGTCCACGAACGCCGTCACCACCGCCGTCTTCAGGCCGAAGCACTTTCTTAGTCCGCGGGCCACGTTGTATTCGCCCCCCCCTTCCCAGACCTGAAACTGCCGGGCCGTGCGAATTCGACCTTCGCCCGGGTCGAGCCGAAGCATGATCTCGCCGAGCGAGACTTCATCGAAGGCACACGAATCGTGGGGCTTGATCGGGAGCGACATTGGGGTTGCCTCGGGTGGGATGAGCGGCGCGTCAGGCGGTCGGAAGCCCGGCCGGGTCGAGCACCGGCAGGCCTGCCTCGTGGGCGATCTCGTTGAGTGCGGCCACCTCGGCCGTCGAGAAGAGCAGGCCGCCGGCGCGGTCACTTCGCGTGGCAGCCTCGGCCTCGAGCTGGCCGGGCAGCATGCACTGCTCGTTGCCGTGGCCGAGCACGTCGCCGAGCACCGCCTTGACGTTCTCCGCCTGCGAGCGGCCCTTCGCGAAGGCTCCGCCGCTCAGCGCGTCGGGATGAATCACCTGG
>JAUMAF010000140.1:0-24521 GCA_032117045.1 Pirellulales bacterium
GCACTTGTTCACCGTGATCTCGCGGCTACGAGTCTCGGTGCGGCACTTGTTGACGCACACCGTCTTGGTCCGGCATTCCGGGACCATCTTGGTGACGCAGTAGGTGCCCGAACGCTCCTCACAACGCGACTTCTTCACGCACACGGTCCGGGTCCGAGTCTCGGGGACCATCTTCGTGACGCAGTAGTTCCGCGTCCGCTCCTCGCAACGGGAGAGCTTCACGCAGTAGTTCCGCGTCCGCTCCTCGCAACGGGACTTGTGAACGCAGACCGTCCGCGAACGCTCCTCGCAGCGCGACTTCGTCACGCAGTAGGTGAAGGGAACCTGCTCGCACTCGGTCTTCCACGTGGTGACCTCGATCTCCTTGGTCTCGCACGAAGGAACCCACGTGCGGCAGCAGACGACCTTCGGGCAGCAGGGATTGCCGGCGGCGTCATACTTGCCGTTCGCCGAAATCTCCTTGGCCTCGGTCACCCAGCTTCCACCGCGGCAGGTCACCGTCTTCGTACCCTTCACCGCCACGCGACGCGACACCGTGCGGTAGCCCGTCATCTGCTCGGTGTAGGGAACCCGCACCGTGTAGGACTGCTGAACCTCTTCGGTGTAGGGCACGTTCACCTTGTAGGTGGCCGTCCGCTCTTCGGTGTAGGGAACGTTGACCTTGTAGGTCGCCGTCCGCTGCTCCGTGACCGGGACCATCACCGTGTAGGACTGCTCGACCTGCTCGGTGTAGGGCACGTTCACCTTCCAGGTCCGGGTCTTCTCCTCCTTGACGGGCACCATCACCGTGTAGCTCTTCTCGAGCTGTTCGGTGTAGGGCACGTTGACCTTGTACTCGACCGTCCTGGTCTCCGGCACGTTCACATTGACGGTGTAGTTCACCGACTTCGTGCGGTGCTCGGGCACCATCACCGTGTAGTTCCGGGTCTTCTCCTCGATCCGCGGAACCTTCTTCGACACCTGGATCGACCGCTCGCGGACCTCGGTGGTCCACTCGGTGGTCTCGACGTCCCGGATCTCCGGGACCATCACCCAACGCTTCACCGTCTTGGTGCACGCTCCACCGTCGGCGACGACGGCGTCGTCAGCGATGGCGGCGGCCTCGGCGGCCGGAGCCGCTGCGTCGGCGGCACCGACCAGCACCGAACCATCAGCCGGAGTCGGAGCAGCCGGGACCGCATCGGCGCCGCGGGCGAAACCGCCCACGCACACGCCGGCGGCAGCCGCCCAGGGCAGGAAACTGAATGTCAGACGCTTCTTCACGGAAACCTCCAGAGGGAAAGGAAAAAACCGGTCGTTTCGCGAAACACCGTTTCGGGTCCGCCCGCGCGGCGCGGTCACCCCCAGTGGCGACTCACCGCACAGGAAAACCCGAATGGGTCGGCCGGCATTCCCTTCCGTCACCGTCGCCCAATACGCAGGGGCGACGGGATCGGTCGGGTTTGCGCTGCCGGCAAACTTCCCTCAGAAGATCGATCTTCGCTGACCCAAAAACTCACTCGTCGCGAAGATCGTCGGATTGTTCCGATCGTGGCGGTGGCGCGGCCGAGGAATCGGCGGGCGGAGCCATCGGGCCACCCTCGCAGCAGGTTTCGAGGATCGCGCCGCACTGCCGGCAGATGAGTTTCGCGCGGATCTCGTGTGTCTCACCGGCACAGATCGGGCAGCGGCAGGAGTTCATGGCAGCGATCTTATACCGATCCCGACTCAATCGCGCAAGTTTCGATGGTCGGGGCTGCCCGTATCCTCTCGCCGGACGTTCACTCCGGGCCCAAGGCCGAGCCTCAGCCCACGAGCATCACGAGAAGCTCCTTGGGCCCGTGCGCGCCGAGCACGAGGATCCGCTCGATGTCGCCGGTGCGGCTCGGGCCGGTGATAAAGGAGAGCATGCTCGGCATCCGGCCGCCGAAGCGGTCTCGTACCAGGTCGAAGGCATCGCCGAGGGTGCCCACGACCTGGTCGGCCGCAAGAATCACGACGTGAACGTGCGGGAGAATCGAGAGCGCCCGGCCGCCGCAGGTGCCGCTCGACACGAGGATCGACCCGGTCTGGGCCACCGCCGCCTCACAGGCGGTGATGCCCGCATCGCAGGACTCGAGGGCGTCCTTGTCGAAGCTTGCGGCATCGAGGCGATAGGTATCGCAGCCAAGCGACGCGGCCACCGGCTCGACGGCGTCGTGGCCGTGCCAGGCGACCCGCCGCCAGGACCGCTCCGCCGCGATCCGGGAAACCGTCTCGGCAGCGGCGGCGAGATCGGCCACGCGGTGCACCTCGGCCCGGAGTTTGCCGAGGTTGTCGGTGAGCAGGGTGATCCGTTCGGCGGGCGTGTCGCCGCCGTCGGGCAGCCACGGCCGCGCCACGTCGGCCGGCAGAATCGTGAGCCCGGCTAGTCCACCGGCGGCCATTGCCTCGGTCGCGTGCGACCGCATGTGCGGCAGCGGGGCCGGCACGCGGAGCGCTTCCCGGATCCGGGCCAGGATCGTGTCGCGGGCCGACCCGTCGCTCACCGTCGTCATGTCCGGGCCCTCCACTGGCTGCGGAAGCTCTGCGCTGGTGCCGCGGGCAGATCCCGTGTCGCCAGCCAGTCGCGGAGGAGCGGCGGGCGGAGCTTCTTCAGGAGCCAGAGCGTCTTGCGAAACACCGCCCCGCCGGTCGCGAACAGCCACGGCCGGCTGGCAACCATTACGAACATCCGGTGGCCCAGCCGCTCGATCCGGCTTGGCGACGAGACCGCGGCATTGCGGCGGTTGTGCAGCAGGTGGTGGTGGATGTCGATCCGCACCGGGCAGGCGTCGGTGCAGGCGCCGCAGAGGGAACTCGCTCCCGAAAGGTGATTCCAATCAGCCAGGCCCCGCAGGTGCGGTGTGATCACCGAGCCGATCGGGCCCTGATAGGTGGTGCCGTAGGTGAAGCCGCCGACGTTCTTGAAGATCGGGCAGACGTTGAGGCAGGCGCCGCAACGGATGCAGTGGAGGCTGTCCCGCTGCTCGGGGTCGGCGAGGATCGCCGTCCGTGAGTTGTCGAGCAGCACGAGGTGCATCTCCTCGGGCCCGTCGCACTCCCCCGGCTTCCTCGGACCCGCGTAGAGCGTGTTGTAGCAGGTCATCGGCTGGCCGGCCCCGGCGGTGGCGAGCATCGGCAGGAGCACGGCGAGGTCGTCGAGATGCTCGACCACCTTTTCGATTCCCGAGATCGCGATGTGCACCCGCGGCAGCGCCGCGGTCAGCCGGGCGTTGCCCTCGTTTTCCGTGATCGAGATCTGGCCCGTCTCGGCGACGAGGAAGTTGGCCCCCGTGATCCCGACGTCGGCGTCGATGTAGAGCCGCCGCATGTGCCGTCGGGCGATCATCGTGAGCTCTTCGGGGCTGTCGGTCGGCGGCGTGCCGAGGTGCCTGCCGAAGAGATCGCTGATCTCTTCGCGGCGGACGTGCATGCAGGGGAAGACGAAGTGATACGGCGGCTCGCCCCGGAGCTGCTGGATGAACTCGCCGAGGTCGCTCTCCACGACGCCATAGCCGTCCTGCTCCAGGGCGGCGTTGAGATGAATCTCCTCGCTCGTCATGCACTTGCTCTTGATGACGGCCTTCGCCTTCGCCGCCCGCAGCAGTTCGAGGATGATCGTGCGGGCCTCGTCGGCCGTGCGGGCCCAGTGCACCGTGCCGCCATTGGCCTCGAAGTTGGCCACAAACCGCGGGAGGAGCTCGTCGAGCCGGTTCACGGCCGACCACTTGGCAAGGCTCGCCGCGTCGCGGGCCTGCTCCCAGTCGCGAAAGCGGGCCTTCTGCGTGTCGCGGCTGGTGTAGTAGCCGCCGAGCGCCCTGCGGACGAACTCGCGGTGGCCCGTGTCACGGACATGCTCCGCGGCGTCGTGCAGAAACTTTTTCTTGGCGAGGCGGGGCGTCTCGGCCTCGAAGGCGTGCGGTGCGGTGTCGGTGCCGAGTGTCATGCGTCGGCTCCTGCGAGCACCTCGGCCAGATGGATCGTCCGCGGCTTCTTGCCGTGCCGCGACAGCCAGCCGTCGAGCTGCAGCTGGCAGGTCGGGTCGCTCGAGACGATGTAGTCGCACTCGGTGCGGGCGAGCGAACCCGCCTTCACCTCGGCCATCGCGGTCGAGATCATCGGGTATTTGACGCTGAAGAGCCCGCCGAATCCGCAGCAGCTCTCCGGTTCGTCGCACTCGACGAGTTCGAGATCCCGGACGGCCCGCAGGAGTTCCCGGGGCGCATCCTTGATGCGGAGCTCGCGCAGCCCGTGGCAGCCGTCGTGATAGGTGACCTTGTGGGGAAAGCGGGCGCCGACGTCGGTCACGCCGAGCTTGTCGACGAGGAACTCGCCGAACTCGAACGTCCGGGAGGCGAGATCGAGGGCGGCGGTCTCATGCGGTGTGCCGGTGAGCAACTGGGGATAAAAGACCCGCATCATCGCCACGCAGGATCCGCTGGGGCCGACGACCGCCTCAGCTCCCGCGAACACCTCGACCGCCCGGATCGCCACCTGCCGAGCCTCATCCCAATAGCCCGAGTTGAAGCTCGGCTGGCCGCAGCAGGTCTGGGCTGCGCGGAACTCACAGGAGTGGCCGAGTCGTTCGAGCACGCGGGCCACGGCGAGACCGACCCGGGGGGTCATCTGATCGACGAAGCACGGAATGAAGAGACTGACGTTCATGCCATGCAAGAGTGTACCGTGGCATGGAACCATGCAGGCAGCTTCAGGTTGGCTGGCAGAAATCCTCCACGGCCATGACGCCAAGCCCCTCTCAGCCGTGGGCGGCGAAGGCCCGCGACCAGGCACTTGCAGCCGGCCAGTCACCAGCCCGAGCGTGGGTGAACGAGGAGCCGGAACTGGTGAGGACCCGCCAGCTGCCGTTGGCGGCGTTGCGAACGGCGACGTCGGCCCGGCCGTCGGCGTTGAAATCGCCGACCGTCGCGAACTGACCCGTGGAAAGCACGGCCCAGACGGAGGTTTCGAATGCCGTTCCGGTGCTCTTCGAAACCTGCCAGGAGCCGTCGGCCCGCTGGCCGACCAGGTCTGTGCGGCCGTCGCCGTCGAAGTCACCAGCCCGCACGTTGCTCCACGTTGTGTCGGTGGCCCAACTGCCAAACTTCACGGGCGTGAAGGTCGAACCGTTGCTGACGAGCACCCGCCAGGCACCGTTGGCGGCGTTGCGCACGGCCACGTCGTCCCGGCCGTCATTATCGAAGTCGCCCACGGTGCCGAACTGACCGACGGCGAAGTAGGCCCAGATGTTCGAGACGAAGGCAGTGCCGGTGCTCGCGGCCACCACCCAGGCGCCATCGCTCCGCTGGCCCACGAGGTCGTCCTTGCCGTCGGCGTTGAAGTCGCCGCCGGCGACATTGCCCCAGGTCAGCGTGGCGTTCCAGCGGCCGAATCGGCTGGAACTGAACGCGGAGCCGGTGCTCGTGAGCACCCGCCAGGCCCCGTTGGCCTCGTTCCGGATGGCAATGTCGTCGCGTCCGTCGGCGTTGAAATCACCCACGGTCGGGAACTGGTAGACAGCCAGCCCTGCCCATGGCACGGGCGTGGCCGTGCCCGTCGAGGTCGTCCGGATGACCCACCAGACGCCAGCGGATGTCTGGGTGGCCGTGTCGGTGAGCCCGTCGCCATCGAAGTCGCCCGTCACCGTATTGACCCAGGTTTCACCGGCCGGCAGCGGAACGGGGGCCGACGTGGCGAACGTGCCACCTGTTGCCCGGCTGACGATCAGCTCGGAGCCTGACAGTCCGATGATGGCATTCGGCGCCGGCGGGGCAGGCGTCGCCACCGTCACCTGAAATGTGTCTTCGGCGAACACGGTGGAGTCGAAGACGCTCGTGGCCCGGACCGTCACCGAGCCAGAGCCGGTGGCTCCCGGGGCATACACGAGCTTCAGGCTCCCGTCGGCCTCGATGGAGGGTGTCACGACCGCGGCTGCCGTGGTCGAGACGGTGTAGACGAGCTCACCGACCCGGACGATGCTCGGAAACTTCACGAACTGGTCGGTGGTGAGCGTGGCGGTGTCGACGGCGCTATTGACGAATGACGGATTCGCTTCCGGCACATCACGGAGGGGCACCGTGTCGAAGGGGGACGAATAGCCGAATCGTGGCACGGCGGCCAGGGCGTCGACAGCGGTCATGCCGTTGCCGAGCACGCGGCCGAAGGCGGTGAAGCCGCCGTTCTGGTTGTCGAGATTCTCCGAGTTGTCGGCGAGACTGAAGAACCACTGGTTCGTCGCGCTATTTGGATCGCTGCCCAGTTTGGCCATCGCGAGCGTGCCGCGAACATTGGTGTTGCCCGGCTCATTCACGACCGAATCGAACTGCGTGACGTTGCCGATCGCAATCGGACTGCCGGTGACGTTGAAGCCGCCAGCCTGCACCACGAACCCGGGCACGGAGCGATGGATGAACGTATTTTGGTAATGGCCGCCATCGACATAGGAAAGGAAGTTGGCGACCGTGGCCGGCGTTGTTCGCGACCGGCCATCGCCCGGCTGATCGAAGAGCTCAACGTAGACCTTGTCGAGAGGCGCCGGCGAGTTCACGTCGAACCGCACGACCGTGCCGGTGACGTGATGATCGTCGAAGCGGTTGGCCAACGAGATGATGGCCGGAGCGGCATCCGGGGCGGCCGACACGTCGGCGAGAGGTGAGAGCACCTCGACGTGCATCACGCGGCGGACTTCGAGTTCTTCGATGCGGCCGAACGGCCTCTTGCGATTCATGAGTCCACCGTATGCGATCGCCCGCCCGCATCAGTTATCGCCCGGGAACACGGCCCGGACAACGTCTCTACGCGGCGAGGGCCGCGGAGGTTCGCCCAGGCCCTCAGGGACGGCGTTTCTCGACGGCCCGGACGAGCGCAGCCCCCATGTCGGCGGGGCTCTCGGCGACCTCGATGCCGGCGTCGCGAAGGGCCTCGAGCTTCGCCTCGGCCGTCCCCTTGCCGCCCGAGATGATCGCCCCGGCATGGCCCATCCGCTTGCCCGGCGGCGCGGTCTGGCCGGCGATGAATGCGGCCACGGGCTTGGTCACATGGTGCTTCACATACTCGGCCGCCTCCTCCTCGGCCGAGCCGCCGATTTCGCCCATCATCAGGATCGAGTGGGTGTCGGGGTCGGCCTGGAAGAGGGCGAGGATGTCGATAAAGCTCGAGCCGACGAGCGGATCGCCGCCGAGCCCCACGCAGGTGCTCTGGCCGTGTCCGAGTTGAGTGAGTTGCCAGACGGCCTCGTAGGTGAGGGTGCCGGAGCGGCTCATCACGCCCACGTGGCCGGGAGTATGAATGTAGCCGGGCATGATTCCGATCTTGCACTGCCCCGGCGTGATCACGCCCGGGCAGTTGGGCCCGATGAGCCGGCTCTTCGAGGCATGCACGACCGGCATCACCCGGGCCATGTCCATCACCGGAATGCCCTCGGTGATCGCGATCACCAGCTCGATGCCGGCAGCGACCGCCTCGAGGATCGCGTCGGCGGCGAAGGCCGGGGGCACGAAGATCATCGTGGCATTCGCGCCAGTGGCATCGCGGGCCTCGGCGACGGTGTTGAACACGGGCAGGTCGGCGACCGTCTCGCCCCCCTTGCCCGGCGTGACGCCGCCGACCATCCGGGTGCCGTAGTCGAGGCAGCCGCGGGTGTGGAACTCACCGACCTTGCCGGTGATGCCCTGACAAATGACCCGCGTGTCGCGGTTGACGAGGATGCTCATGGATGGATGTCCGTATTCAGGCCTTGCTCGCGGCGACGACCTTCTGGGCGGCGTCGGTGAGCCCGTCGGCGGTGATGATCTTTGCCCCGCTCGCAGCGAGGATCTTCTTGCCTTCCTCGACCTCGGTTCCCTCGAGCCGCACGACCAGCGGCACCGTGAAGCCGACCGTCTTCGACGCCTCGACGAGCGCCGTCGCGATCGTCGTGCACCGCATGATGCCGCCGAAAATGTTGACCAGGATCGCCTTGACGTGCGGGTCGGAGAGGATGATCCGGAAGGCCTCGGTGACCGCCTTGACGTCGGCACCGCCGCCCACGTCGAGAAAGTTGGCCGGCTCGCCGCCGTGATACTTCACGAGATCCATCGTGCTCATGGCGAGGCCGGCGCCGTTGACGAGGCACCCGATCGTGCCGCTGAGTTTCACGTAGGAGAGGCCCGCGGCCGCGGCCCGCGTCTCGGCCGGATCCTCCTCGGCCTCGTCTCGAAGGGCCGCGAGGGCTGGGTGGCGGAAGAGCGCGTTGTCGTCGAACGTCATCTTGGCGTCGAGCGCGACGAGTGTGCCGTCCTTGGCGAGCACGAGCGGGTTGATCTCGAGAAGCGAGGCGTCGAGATCGACGAACGCCTGACAAAGCCGGCGGAAGAAGGCCTCGGCATGCCGCCAGCTTGCCGTGGGCAGGCCGAGCTTCGAGGCGAGGACGCGAGCCTGGTAGGCCCCGAGCCCGCGGTCGGGATCGAAGGGCTCGCTGAGAATGAGCTCCGGCGTCTTGGCCGCCACCTCCTCGATGTCCATGCCGCCGGCGGTGCTCGCGATCAGCACCGGTGAGCCGACGCGACGGTCGACGAGCACGGCGCAGTAGAGCTCCCGCTCGATCGCGCAGCCGCTCTCCACGAACAGCTGCCTCACGACCTGCCCCTCGGGGCCGGTCTGGATCGTCACGAGCGTCTTGCCGAGCAGGCCCTTCGCGATCCGTTCTGCGTCGGCGGCGGTCTTCGCGAGTTCGACGCCCCGCTGCCCGCTCCCCTGCACCATGCCCTTGCCGCGGCCGCCCGCATGAATCTGCGCCTTCACGGCACAGACGGGCGTGCCGAGCGCGGTGAATGCGGCGGCGGCCTCGGCCGGGGTGCGTGCGACGCGTCCGGCGAGCACCGGCACGCCAGCGGCCCGGAGGAGGTCCTTGGCCTGAAACTCGTGGATCTTCATGGCGGGAGGCTCACGGGGCGGGCGGGGGGGTCGCGGTCACACGGAAACGGAAATATCGCAGGAAACGCCGCCCCCGCAACCCATGCGGCCGTCGAAGCCGCGAGCCGCCCTCAGCCGGCGGCCGGATCGGTCTTCAGCCGGGCCCGCCAGTAAGGCGTGGTGCAGAGGAGGAGTTTGCCGGTGCCGCGGTAGCAGGAGGCGAGTTTCTGCCCCGACAACCAGTAACTCAGCCACGACTGCGCGGGCCGGCGGATCGAGAGCGTGATGCCGCTGGTATGGGCGACGACGAACGGTCCATCAACGATCATCTGGTCGTTCGTGAGCTCGACCTCTTCGATCGGTCCCGGAACCGAAAGCACCACCTGCCCGTCGCCCTTCACCGCGGTCTTGTACCAGAAGAGTCCCTGATCGGCCCAGTAGGCGGTCCACATCCGCTCGCGGTGTACCGAGAGTTTCACCTCGCCGTCACTCGCCCAGAAGCACTTCATGTCGAGGATCCACCGCTCGTTCGGTCGGACCGGCATGATGTGGAAGCCGCCGAACGAGGAGTCGAGATAGACGGTTCCGGTTCCGCTGAACCGTGGCCGCAGGAGCGACTCGTCGGAGAACAGCGATACCCACCAGGCCTTGAAGCTCGGGAAAGGCACGTCCATCGAGATCGAGCCCTTGAAGTGGTTGAGCGCGCCCCGCTCCGCGCGGACGTCGTCGTCGTCGAGCCCGACCTTCACCCACCGCATGCCCTCGGTGTGCTCGACCTCAAACGTCGCCATCGATGTCGACCTCCGCGCCCCGGGTGATGCCCCCCTTGGTCCAGTCGACGCTCCAGCCGGGAAAGGCGATCTCTGGATAGGGCTCGGGATCGATGGGAGCCGGCGAGGTGTGCACGATGTCGAACTGTCGGTCGCCGCGGATGCGGCCGATCCGGCAGAACTTCGTCGTGTGCTGGGTCTTGGGATCGAGCCGCACCGTGCCGCCCGGTCCGGCAAACTCGAGACCCTCGCGAAACACCTGCCGCACCGCCTCCGTCTCGAACGAGCCCGCCTTCTCGACCGCCTGCTTCCAGAGGTGTACCAGGCACCAGTCGGGCTCCATGGGATCGCCCGTGACGCGGTCGTGGCCGAACTCACGGCGGAAGCCCGTCACCCATTCGCGGTTGGCCGGTGTGTCGAGACTCTGGAAGTAGCACGAGACGGCGTAGTGCCCCTGTACCTGCTCAGGGAGCAGACTCCGCAGTTCGTCTTCGGCGATGCTCGTGGAGACGACCGGCAGCGTCGCGGGATCGACCTTCGCCTCGGCGAGCGCCGCGAAGAGGCCGAGGTTCGAGTCGCCGTTGACGGTGTTCAGCACGCAGTCGGCACCCGATTCACGGATCTGCTTGACGATACCGGCGAAGTCGCGATCGCCGATCGGCACGTAGGCCGTGCCCACGGGCTGCAGGCTCTTCGTGGCGAGATACTTCTTCACGATGAAGTTGGCCGTCCGCGGATAGACATAGTCGGAGCCGACGAGAAAGATTTTTTTCTTGAGTCCACCGGCCGCACTCGCCAGCCAGTCGAGCGCGGGCAGGATCTGCTGGTTGGGCACCATGCCGCCGTAGACCACAGAGGGCGACGACTCGTTGCCCTCGTACTGCACCGAATAGAAGAACAGCTTCTTCGCCTCCTCGAAGATCGGGAGCACCGCTTTGCGGCTGGAGCTCGACCAGCAGCCGAACACGGCGACGGAGCCCTCCTCGAGAAGCTGCCGGGCCCGCTTTGGAAAGAGGGCCACCTGCGACCGGGGGTCGGGGGCATGAGCCACAACCTGGCGGCCGAGGAGCCCGCCGGCGGCATTGATCTGCTCGAAGGCGTGGAGTTCGATGTCGCGAAGCGAGGTAGCGCTGATCGACATGGAACCTGTCTGCGAATGGAGCAGGCCCACGGGCACGGTTCGGGCGCGGGGCGGAACGCCGAGTGAGCAGCCCGCAAAGAGCGCCGGAGACAGGGCCCGGGCGGCCGCGAGTGTGGCCGCGGCCCCTCGGCGGAGGGCATCGCGGCGGGGGAGGCCGCGCTGGGGCGTATCGCTCATTCGTCTTCCATCCGCTGGTAGAGAACCTCGAAGGGCTCGGCCGAGATGCTCACGTCGCCCCGGAAGGGCTGGTTCATGTCGAAGATCAGGTGCATCATGGTGCCCAGGTAGGCGGCCAGAATCCCTCCGAGCAGCAGCTGCGTGAGAAACCGCATGTCAAACAGCCAGCAGATCGCAATGTTGAGGATTGCGCCCAGGATCAGCACGTACCACATCGAGGCAGGCAGCGACGACTTCACGGAGAAAAGCCGCAGTTGCCGAGCCTCCAGAAACTCGTTGAGCTGCCGGAGGACCTCGGCGTGGAGAATCTGCTCGGCCGGCGTCTGCGGCTGGAAATCGAGGAGCTTGTCGTAGAACGCCGCGGCGCGGATCGTGCCCTCCTCCGGTATGACGCCCCGCTGCTGCAGCGGCCAGGCATACTTGATGACGTATCGCGTGTAGTCGCGGAGGAGCCAGCGGAGGTTCTGCCGGTGGGGCTCTGGATAGCGGGAGACGTCTTCGTAGAGGGCTGAGAGCGCCGATGCCTCATGGGTCACGTTGGCGCCTGCCTCGGCGACGTTCTGATAGGCGGTGACCGCGATCAGGCCGAGGAGCAGGCCATAGAACACGCAGAAGCAGGAGAGCACGTAGCCGACGATGTCATTGGAGCCGGCGGTGTATTTGACGAACTGCCGCAGAATCGGCCGCAGCAGGATCGAGCCGGCCCAGTAGAAGCCGACGAACGTCCCGATGAAGAGCAGCGACAGGCGGAACGACGAAATGTCGTAGAGCCAGTACCACGATTCGGGCGAGAACAGGGGCATGCTCCATGACCGCTGGGCGGTACGCTCCACAAAACATTGGATCGGGAAGCCAGCGATGCTGCCGAGGGCTTCGAAAACGGTCGTGATCGTAGCAGCCCTGGCACCTTCCAGGCCAGCAGTCGTATCGTGAGGCGTGGGAATGTGCGGCCTACTGCACGCTCTCGCCGTCGAGCGCGTAGATCGCCAGATGTTTTCCGTCGGGGCCGCGAAGCTCCTCGACCTTGAACGTGCCCGCCACGGCCACGGGCCGGATCGAGAAATCAGCCGTCTGCCCAGGGAGCATGCGAACGACGACGCAGTCGTGGAGGGCGGCGCCGGGGCCGAAGCAGCACTCCTGATTGTCGCGAACGAGCACGAACTGGGTGAGGCCGCTCTGCTGAAAGCTGGGGAGAATGTAGCCGCGGATCCGAATGCGTCGCTTCTCGAGCGCCGTCACGTGCTCGGGAAGAAGCTCGCGAGCAAAGGGATCCCCCTTCTGCATCTCGAGCTTGATGTCGTCGAAGGTGATCTCCCGCGGCTGCCCTGAATCGAGGGCTGGCTCTGGGTGCGCCGAAGGTCCGGCCGGCAGCGGGCGGCTCGTGTCGGCCCGGTCGGCCGGCGGGCTCCCGTCGCAGCCCACGAGCAGGGGCAGCAGCATGGCCGCGCGGCGAAGGAATTCGAAACTGCGTTTGACGTCCATGTCACCGTACGAAGGCGTCGTCGAGGTGGTAGAGCACGCCACCGGCCAGTTCAGCTGAGCCCATGGGCTGCACGCGAAACCGGCCGGCGACCTTTGTCAGGCGAGGCGAGAAGTCGATGCCGCCGGTGTCGGCGAGCTGCACCAGCACGCGATCGGTGATCTTCGGGTTACCGCCGAAGCAGCAGTCGCCCTGATCGCGGACGAGCAGAAACTGCACGAGCCCCTGCTGCTGTTTCCCAGGATAGATGTAGCCCTTGAGCAGGACGTTTTTCCCGTTCAGGGCCCGCGCGGCATCGGGCACGCTCGCCGCCGGCGCCCCTTCCGCCGGCTGCAACACCTCATAGCCCATGCGCTCGAAGCCCTCGGGAAGCTCGGCGGCATAGTCGCGGGCCAGCGACGTCAGGCCTGTGGCGAGGGTCAGGCCCGAAATGACAAGGGCCGCGATCGCGAGCGGTCGGCCGGTGAGTTGCGTGGGTCGCCCTGCGATGTCTCGCAGGGCCACCACCGACAGCACGAGGCCGATGACCGGCACCGCCACGAACCACCAGCCGGCGAAGACGAGTGGCGACACGACGGCCACGGCGGCGGCGGCGATCGCCGCACCGGAGAGGGCGCGATAGGCATCCCCTTCGTCGTGGTCGATGGGGGAGCGAGGGCCACGCGGCGACGGGGCCTCGAAAAGCCCTCCGTGGACGGAGCCCTTTCCAAGGCCTTTCGCGTCAGTCCGTTCCGTGCCCATGGCCATCGCCTAGCGATCTCTGGCCGGGGCCGGCCGCATGGCGGCACGGGAGACGAGGGCGATGGCGAGGACCACCGCCCCCCACACGACCCACTTCCAGGTTCGAGACGGCTCGACGAAGGGCCCGGGGTTCGAGACGTCGCGACCGGGAACATTGTCGGTCGCGTCGTCGTCCGCCAGCACGGGGGCGATCGTGAGTGAGCCGGTGGACTCCGCCATCGGGCTTGCCACTGTGTCGGTCAGGTCGGCCGTGGACGACGGCCCGGCATTATCGTCATCGGCGGATGGAGCGGCTGAAGCGACGAGGCCGGCCACGCCCGCGAGCGTCGCGGCCCGGCGGACGGCTTCGGGGTCGATCTTCTCGAGCTCCACGACGGCCGCCGCCGCCTCGGGCAGCGGGCAGGTGCGGAGGTAGTTCACGATCGGTTCGCGGACGAAGATGTTGTCGGCCTGCGCCTCTTTGAACAGCGTGACGAGCGTGTCGACGACCGACCAGTCCTGCCATCGTGCGAGGTCGGCGATCACGAGGTCGGCGAGTTTCGGCTCCTTGAGCAACAGACGGAGTGAGGCGAGCACCCGCTCACGGGGCACGAGGTCGGATTCCTCCCCGAGAAACCGCAGCGCCATGACCGCGGCATAGGTTTCGGTGAAGGGCACCTCGCGAGGCTTTCCCTCAGCCGTCGAGCGGTCGAGAAACAAGCGATCGACGAGGTCGAGCGCCTGCGGGCCCTCGAGCGCCACATAGCAGGCGATCAAGGCGTCGAGTCCGCTGCGGGCCTCCATCTGTTCTGGAGAAAGATCTGCACCGGAAAGGATCCGGCCGATCCGCGCGGCGTCGTCCTTCGATCCGCAGACACCGAGCATGGTCGCGTAGAGCCGGCGGCGGTTGGCCTGCACCTTCGGGTTCTCGATCCACGCGAGCAGTTGGGCCGGATCCATGGAGTCGCCCAGACCGCGGACGTCCGCGTAGGGGGCGACGGCGAACTCGTCGTACGCGTCGCGGGCGAGCGTCTCGTCCTCGTCCTCGAGATGCTCTTGGAAGAAGGCCAGCCGCTCCGGACCCTTCTCCGGCAGCGCACCGAGCCTGCGGAGATAGTCCACCGCCCGATCGCTGACGCGAACGGGGCTCGACCAGATCAGGTTGGGTGGTTCGACAGCCATCAGCAGGAAGAGCGTGCCCACCGGCTTCTCTTCGAGCATGATCGTCTCGATCGGCTTGCCGTCGGCTGCCGCGAGCCCGGCGGCGTCGACCAGATCGCCCCCCTTGAGCACCTCGACCACCGCGAACTTGCCTTTCGGCAGCGGCCCTTCGGCCCGCGGCGCGAGCGATCCCGCCGGCGGCGGCTCGACGAGCCGGGCGATCACGGCCGCTTCGCTCTGGGCGATCTCCTGCGCGAACGTGAGCGACACCGCCGAACAGAAGGGACAGGCCCGCGCCTCGGCCGTTGCCAGGGTGGCCATGACAACGACGACGAAAATGACAGGCGCCGACCAACGGATCAGGGTGTTCATGAGGCCATTGTAGCCGTCACGCCAGCCACTTCGCGACGTCGGTTCGGTAGGCGGCCAGAGCGGGCAGGAGTGCGGCCAGGATTGCCAGCGCGATCAGAAAGGGCACCAGCAGCAGTTCCGCCGCCGGGGATGCCGACAGCAGGCTGGCCGAAACCCCCGCGTTGGTCGTGATCATTGGGCCGATCGCGGCCACGAGCACGTGGCCGAGGAGCCAGCCGGCCAGGCCGCCGCCGACGGCCAGCAGCACGGCCTCGATCAGCACCGTGGCCAGCACGTGGCTGCGGCGGGCGCCCAGGGCCCGCATCACGGCCACATCGCGGCTCCGCTCCAGCGACGATCCGACCATGCTCACGAGGATGCCGATCGCCGACACGATCACGACGAGCGTGGTCACGAGCAGCAGCAGCAGCTCGAGCGGTCGCACGAAGAGGTCGAGCAGCACGCTGATCTCGCGGATGGGCTCCGCGGCCTGGCCGTCTCGGCCTTCGTTCACCGTGGTCCTCAGGCCCATCGCCGTGAGTTCGGCCGGCAGGCCGGGGAACGATGCCGTCTCGACCAGGATCGCGGTCACCTCCCGCTGGCTGATCGGCAGCGGCGTGAGGGATTCCGCCGGGTCGCCGTCGGCCTCGGGGTTTCCCGCCGCTCCATCGACAGGTTTTGCATGCCCCTCCTGCAGATAAAAACCCTCCATGTTCACGTACACGCCGCGGTCCACGGGTGTGTCGGTCCGTGCCAGGATGCCGGTCACGGTGAAGGGGTCGTGCACGAGGCCGTCGTCGGCGCCGTGCGTGGGGGCGAAGGGATCGCCGGCCTTCAAGCCGAGCCTCGCGGCGACGTCGGCCCCCAGCACCCCGCCGAAGAACTCATCGTCGCGGAAGTTGCGGCCGGCGGCGAAGGCGAACTCGCGGACCGCGGCGGCCGTCGCCGGCCGGCCGAGAAGCCGCGCGAGCCAGCGCGGGAGCCCCGGAGTGTTGCCGCCATAGGTGAGCCGGTCGAAGTAGGCGGCATTGGTGCCCACCACCCGGTAGCCGCGGTAGTAGTCGCCCATGCAGATCGGCACCGCCGTCTTCACGCTGCCGGCGTATCGTCCGTCGGCACCGTCGGCCCGCGCGGCGGACGGCAGGAACTCCTCGTAAAAGGTCCAGGAGATGTTCTCGATCGGCTTGCTGATGAGATAGACGCTGTTGAGCACCAACTGCAACGGGCTGCCCTTCGCCCCCACGATCATGTTGTAGCCGAGCCCTGAGCCCGAGTTGAACGCCTGCTTCACGACGTCGCCGATCACGAGCGTGGCGACGACGAGCGCCACGCCCAGCGCGAGCGACAGGGCCGTCAGGCCGCTCGTGAGGAGCCGAGATCGGATGTTGCGCCAGGCGATGCCGAAGAGGGACATGCGAAAGCCGTCGGGGTGGGCGTCAGCCGTGATGGGCGGCAGCGCGGTTGAAGTCCTCGAGTCTGAGCCGCGAAGAAAACCGCGCAGCCACCTCGGGTGCATGGGTCACGACCACGAGCGCCACATCCTGCTCGCGACAGGTGGTCCGCAAGAGATCGATCACCTGATCCTGATGTGCGGTGTCGATGCTCGCCGTCGGTTCGTCGGCGAGGATCACCCGCGGCCGGTTGGCGAGCGCCCGGGCCACGGCCACCCGCTGCTGCTGACCGATCGAGAGTTCCGCGGGCTTGTGATGGAGCCGGTGCGAGAGCCCTACGGCGGCCAGCAGATCGGCCGCCCGCCAGCGATCGGGCTTTCGCGACCCGAACGACATCGCCACCAGCACGTTCTCGAGCGCCGTGAACCCCGGCAGGAGGTTGAACTGCTGAAACACGAGTCCGAGCGTGTCGGCCCGGAGACGGTCGGTCGCCGCCTCTCCGAGCCGCGTGATGTCGACGCCGTCGACGAACACCCTCCCGGTGTCGGGCCGCATGATGCCGGAGATCACGTGGAGCAGGGTCGACTTGCCCGAGCCGCTCTGGCCGGTGAGGGCGCACTCTTCCCGTTCGCCGATCGAGAAGGAGTCGATGTCGAGCACATCGACCGTCTCGCCGCCGGGCATGGCGAATGACTTGCGGACGTGCTGGAGTTGGATGACGGGAGTGGCCATGGAGACGATTCAGACTACCGGGGCCGGTCCGCCGCTGCCCAGCGTCGCGGAAACAGCGGTGATCGCGGCTCTCGATTGAGCGGCTCGGGCGACGCGGTGTATAGTCTCGGCCCCGCCTCTTGGCCATTCCTCCCGCGACGATGCGGGAGTGGCCGGGCCCCCTTTGCCCAGGAGTTTCGCCGTGCCCATCCGCGTTGGCATCAATGGTTTCGGCCGCATTGGTCGCCTCACCTACCGCGCCATCTACGAGAAGTACGGCCTCAACGGCGACGTGCAGGTGGTGGCGCTGAACGACCTCACCGACGCGAAGACCAACGCCCACCTGCTCGAGTTCGACTCCAACTACGGTCCCTTCAAGGGCCAGGTCGGTTACGAGGGCAATGATCTCGTCGTCGATGGCCACAAGATCAAGGTCTTCGCCGAGAAGGATCCGGGGTCGATCCCGTGGGGCAGCCAGGACGTGCAGATCGTCGTGGAGAGCACCGGCTTCTTCACCGACGCCACCAAGGCCGTCGCGCACAAGCGGGACAGCGTCAAGAAGGTCGTGATCTCGGCCCCGGCCAAGAACGAGGACCTGACCCTCGTGCTGGGCGTCAACAACGAGATGTACGACCCCAAGAAGCACCACGTGATCTCGAATGCCTCCTGCACGACCAACGGCCTGGCGCCGGTGGCGAAGGTGCTGCACGAGACCTGGGGCATCGACCGTGGCCTCCTGACCACGGTGCACGCCTACACCAACTCCCAGAAGACGGTTGACACGGCCGCCAAAGATCTTCGCGACGCTCGGGCCGCCGCGCTGAATATCGTTCCCTCGAGCACGGGCGCCGCCCGGGCCGTGGGCCTCGTGATCCCGGCCCTGCAGGGGAAGTTCACCGGCATGGCCTTCCGCGTGCCGGTGGCCACGGTGAGTGTCGTCGACTTCACGGCGCTCTTGAACAAGGAGGCCTCGCCGGCCAACATCAACGCCGCGATGAAGAAGGCGGCCGAGGGGCCGCTCAAGGGCATTCTGCGGTACACCGACAAGGAACTGGTTTCAACCGACCTGAAGGGCGATCCGCACAGCTCGATCTTCTCGGCGGTCGACACGATCGGCCTTGGCAACCTCGTGAAGGTGGTGAGCTGGTACGACAACGAGTGGGGCTACTCCAATCGCGTCGCCGACCTGCTCAACTTCCTCGAAGACCGCGGGCTGTAAACACGCCCGCAGCGGCCGCTTGGCAGTTGCCTCTTCAAGCCGACTGGCCGTGAGGCCGCGGTCACGTTAGCTCGGGGCTGCCCATGCCCCGAGAGCCGGACGTTCGTTGCGCCCATCCTGGGCTTCACTCACTCGGATGCCGCCGGCGCTTCGGCATCCTGCCTGCGCGTGGCGTCATACGCCGGCTCCGGGGCACGGGCAGCCCCTCGCTGACTTCATGCCCGAAGGCCGCGGGCCCGGGCTCATCGTGGGTGGCGACTTTTACCGTGACGGGATCGTGGCGTCGGCTTCGAGGACCGCGCCCTCGGGGCCGGTCACGCGAACGATGACGCGAACGTGGTCGCCCTGAGGCGGCGTGCCCGTCCAGCGAAGCGGAAAGTGCATGCCGCGGAGCCGTGTCGTGCGGCGGAAGTGCGTGGCCGCCTGCTCAGACGGAATCGTCCACGTGGCGAGCGGCATGGAGGGGTCGGCCGCGTCGAATGCCGTGATCGTCACGGCGCCCACCACGGCCACGAGCCGCTCGTCTCCGTCTCGTGGTTCGAACGTCACGGTGAGGCCGTCGCTCCGGCCGTCGCCGTTGTCGTCGAAGCAGGAGGTGGTCGTCGTGTTGACGACCAGGCGGACGGGCCGGCCATCCGTCAGGAGCTGGTCGTAGGCAACGGGCCGTGCGGCCGGCTCCGGCACTGCAACCGGGACGGCGGTCGTGGGAGGCATCGGTGCAGGCGCATCGGCGGCATCGCCGGGCTCCGGCAGGGACAGGGGGCTCGGCTCGGGTGCCGACGAAGGCTTCACCGGCAGGGGCGGGATGTTATCGAGCGCCGGAGGAGCGATGCCCCCAGGAGCGGCGGGCCTGCTGATCGCCTCCGGAATCTGGATCGCCGGCGGCACTCCGAGCGGCGATGAGGCTGGCGGGCGAGGTCGTCCCGGCTGGGAGCGGCCCACGGTATCGCCATCGGATACCCCCAACTGCCGGCGGAGGCTCGTGTTCTCCCCCGCCAGCATTTCGAGGCGGCCGCACTTGTCCTGCAACTCGTCCTGCAGCTGATAGATCTGGTCCTCCTGGTAGCGGAGTTCCCGTTCCAGGAGTTGCTGGTTGAGGTCGCTCTTGCAGCCCGCCAAGGCGAGACACCAGGAGACCGCGAACCCGAAGCATCCGACTGTGGATCTTCCGGCGTTGATTATTCGGCCACGACGTGGCCCAGCCAGTTTCTGTGACAGCATCGACGCGCCTCCTTGCGCCTCCGCGGGCCGTTGGGCATGAAACCCGCCGCCCCGCTGCGTGCCCGTACGACCCGGATCTCCTCCTAGCCTGCGGCCTTGTCCGCAGGCATGCGATCGATCACCTCGTCGATCAGCCGGTAGTCCCGCGCCTCGTGCGCCGACATGAACCGGTCCCGATCAGTGTCCTGCTCGATTTTTTCCAGGGGGTGCCCGGTGTGCTTGAGCAGGATGCTATTGAGCTTGTGCTTGATGTTCTTGAACTCCTTGGCGTGGATCATGATTTCCTCGGCCGTCCCCTCCATGCCGGCGAGCGGCTGGTGGATCATGATCCGGGCATTCGGCAGGGCGCGACGCTTGCCGTTGGCCCCGGCCGCCAGCAGCACCGCCCCCATCGAGGCCGCCTGCCCGATGCAGTAGGTGGCGACGTCGCAGGTCACGAACTGCATCGTGTCGTAGATCGCCAGGCCCGCCGTGACGCTGCCGCCCGGCGAGTTGATGTAGAGATGAATGTCGCTCTTGGGGTCATCGGATTGCAGGAAGAGCAGCTGTGCGACGATGGCATTGGCCATCTCGTCGTTGACCTGCGTGCCCAGGAACACGATGCGGTCCTTGAGCAGGCGGCTGTAGATGTCCATCGCCCGCTCTTCGCGGCCGCTCTTCTCGATGACGTAGGGAATCAGGGGCATGGCGTGGTTCTTTGAGTGTGGGTGTGCGGGCAGCGGTCGGGCCGTGGAAGCCGGGCGAACGTCAATCCTTCTCCAGCTCTTCGGCGGCAACGGGGGGCTTTGTCAGCACCTCGTCGACGAGGCCGTATTCCTTCGCCTCCGCGGCCGAGAGATAGCGGTCGCGATCGGTGTCTTTGGCGATCTGGTCGATCGGCTGTCCCGTGTGCTGGGCCAGAATCTCGTTGAGCACGGCCCGGGTCTTGATGATTTCGTCGGCCTGAATCTCGATGTCGCTGATCTGGCCGCCCACCTGCCCGTAGGGCTGATGGATCATCACCTTGGCGTGCGGCAGGACGAACCGCTTGCCCTTGGCGCCGCCGGCAAGGAGCACGGCCCCGCCGCTGGCCGCGAGTCCGACGCAATAGGTGGCCACCGGGCACGAGAGGATCTGCATCGTGTCGTAGATCGCCATCGTTGCCGTGACGCTGCCGCCCGGCGAGTTGATGTAGAAGTGGATGTCTTTCCGGCGATTTTCGCTCTGCAGGTAGAGCAGTTTCATCACGAGCTCGTTGGCATTGCCGTCGTAGATCTCGCCCTGCAGCAGGATGATGCGATTCTCGAGCAGGAGGTCGCCGAGCGTCATCTGGCGCTGACGTTGGTAGTCGCGGTGCGCGCTCGACGCCGAAGGGCCGTCAAAGGCGTGGCTCCCCGTGGGGGCGGATGAAGAACAGAAGGTGGTGCGAAGTGGCATGGGCTGCATCATGGACCGCAGGGGGAATGGGCGGGATGGAAGACCGGGTCGCAGAATCAACCCCTCGTGCCGGGCCGGGCGCCCGGCTCCGGCGTCGTCGCGGTGGGAATCTCTTCCTCGCCGACGACGGCACCGCACACGGCATGATCGATCGCCTCGGCATCGGGACGGCCGAACTCGAACGGCGTGTCTTTGAACGAAGCCTGCGAGGTGATCAGGTCGATCGTCTTACGCTCGATGATCTGGTTGCGAAGCACGTCCATGAGACCCCGCTTCTCGAGGCTTGCCCGCACGCGTCGTGGCGATTCGCCCGACTGAGCGGCCACGGCGCGAATCTCCTCGTCATAGTCGGCAGCGGTGTCGGCAATCCCCTCCTCCTCGGCGATCCGCTCGAGGATGAAGTGCTCCTTGAGCGCCCGCGCGGTGCTGGCCATGACCGTCTGTCGGAGTTCGTTGACGTGGCGACGGATCGAGTCATCGTCAAAGCCGCTGCGACGCAGTTCGAGAATTGCCCGTTCGAGCTCCCGCTGGGCCTGACGGCGGAGCAGCGACGGAGGCAGATCCCATGCGGCCGAGGCCGTCAGGGCGCTGGCCACCTGCTGGCGGACCTGCCGGCGGCGGTGCCACTCGAGTTGCCCTTCCAGTTGCTTCAGCACGGCCGCCCGGAGGGCGTCGGCCGACTCGAAGCCGCCGAGTTCCTCGAGGAGTTCCGGAGTCATCTCGGGGAGTTCCAGCCGCTTGATGTCGAGTACGGTGAGCTCCATCGTGACATCCTTCCCGCGAACGTCCTCGAGGGCCGCCTCGTCGGAGATCCGAACCGTGGCAGTGACAGCCGTGCCCGGCTTGGCCTTGGCGACGAGCTTGGCGAAGCCCGGCAGTTCGGCATCGGCGAAAGAAAGCTTCTCGCGAACCACGATCTCGGCCTCGTCGGCCCGTGACAGCACGCGGTCGCCGTCTTTGAACACGAGGCTCGCCACGATCAGGTCGCCCGGCGCCGCAGTGCCCTCGTGTGGCACGAACCGGGCCCGTTCGCGGAGATGGCTCGCCAGCGCCTCATCGACGTCGGCGTCGCTGATGTCGCGGGCGGGACGCGAGATGGACAGCCCCTTCCACTTCGGCATCTCGAACTCGGGCCGAACCTCGATCGAGAACTCGAACGTCATCGGCCCCTCGTCGGGCAGGAGAACGGCGTTCACGTCGAGTTCTGGTTCGCTGATCGGCGACAGCTTCTGCTGCTCCGAAACCTGCGTCATGGCGTCGGTCAGGAGCTTCGACCGGATCTGGTCGGAAAGCTCGCTCTTGAAACGGCTGCTCACGAGACGCCGCGGGGCGCGGCCAGGCCGGAAGCCGGGCAGGAGCGCCGTGGGAACCAGATCGCCGAGAGCTTCGTCGCGGTAGCGGTCGATATCGTCGCGGGGAATCGTCACCTTCACCCGACGCTGGCAGGTGGAGACGGTGTCGACCGACACGTCGAGGGTGAGTGGCTGCGGGAGGCCCTCGCCGGCGGCGGAGGATTCGGTGGCGACGGAGGAGGCATCAGACGCTGACATGAACGGTTCCGAACGGGGGCTGAGGGGCTGGGCGAAGTGAGAAAAACTCCCACCCTCGGATCCGTCCCGGAGGAGAGCGGTTCATCGGAAGGGCGGTGAGAGGAGAGACGTTGCTGAGCGAATGTTTCCTCGAGCGACTTCTCTGGAAACCAACGGTGGAGCAACTCGGGACGGACTCGAAAGAAGCGGGTGATGGGATTCGAACCCACGACAACCACGTTGGCAACGTGGTGCTCTACCAACTGAGCTACACCCGCGGGCGCCGGCTGGCGGAGGAGCGAAAACCGCCAAAACAGCGGCGGAATCGTGCCCGTCAGAAGCCCCGCGATTATAGGGGAGCCCTATGCTGCCGCAAGGTCACCCTTTGGGAAAGCCAGGATTTCTACGCAGCATGGGAAGGGGCGAGTACGTTCGACGCGAATCGATGTAAACTCGCGTTTCCGTGGCGTTCGACACGCGTTGCTCAGGCTCCGACACTTGGGCGATGGGGGCCCCACGGCGGGCCGGATCGTCATCTGTTCGCCGCCCAGTGGGACCGCACAGCCACCGGGCGGCCGCCGATCGACCACGGCCCCGCGAATGATTTTTCCACGTTTTCCACGAGCCTTTTCATGAAACCCGCCGCACGCCCTCCGGCGGCCCCGATCCCCCAGCCTCGACGGGTCACCGTGCTCGACCTCGCCGCGGCCCGGAGGCAGGCACGGCCGATTTCGATGGTCACCGCCTACGATTGGCCCACGGGGCGGCTCGCCGATGAGGCGGGCGTGGACTGCGTGCTCGTGGGGGACAGCGTGGCGATGGTGGTCGCCGGCCGCTCCTCAACGCTTCCCGCGACACTGGAGCAGATGATCTACCACGGCGAGATTGTTTCGCGAGCCGTGGCCCGTGGGATGGTGGTGGTCGATCTGCCGTTTCCGTTCCAGCATCTGGGCGTGAGGACGGCGATTGAATCGTGTGCCCGCATCCTCAAGGAGACCGGCTGCCAGGCCGTGAAACTCGAGGGCACCGCGGGACAGGCCGACGTGATTGCAGGGATCGTCGCGGCGGGAATACCGGTCATGGGGCATGTCGGGCTGCGGCCCCAGGCGGTGCATCAACTCGGTGGCTATCGCATGCAGCGTGACGAGGACCGGCTCATGGCTGACGCCCGTGCCGCCGCCGATGCAGGCGCGTTTGCGGTCGTGCTGGAGTGCATCCCGCAGACGGTCGCCGCGGCAATCACTTCCGCACTCTCGGTGCCCACGATCGGCATCGGCGCCGGACCCGACTGCGACGGCCAGGTGCTCGTCATGCACGACCTCGTCGGCCTCTCGTCCGATCGGGTGCCAAAGTTCGTGAGGGCCTACGCCGATGCCAGGCAGACGATCGGCGACGCGCTCGCCCGCTGGAAGGCCGACGTCGAACGCCGCGATTTCCCTGGCCCCGCCGAGACGCTCGGGTAGCGCGTCTCAGCCGGGTGGTCGTGTCGGTGCGGCATCGATCAGGGAATGACGACTTCGTCGGAGATGATCACCGGCTTCCCGGCTGTGACGCCTGCAGGGGTGGGCATCGAGACCCCGGCGGCCGGTCCGGGCGATCCGCCGGGGCCGGCAGGAACCGAGACACCGGCGGGCATGCCCCCTTCCATCACCATGCCACCGCCACCGCCTTCGCAGGAGTTGCAGCCGCTGGTGCTCATGGGTGCCGATTCGCAGCAGGCGGCCTGCTGACCGCAGGTTCGCGGCGGGGCAGCAACCGGGGCCATCGCGGCTCCGGGGGGCGTGAACCCGGGGGGCAGATGGCCGAAGCACTTTTCGTACTTCCAGACCTCGAGCGCGATGTAGCGCTCGTTCAACGACTTGCAGCCCGTCGTGGCCGCCATCGCGATCACCGCCGCCGACGTCAGCAGTCGTCGGCTCCAGACCTGTACACGCATCGCTCCGTCTCCTCGGGCGGCGTCCGCGACCCGCTCCTGCGGGCATGTGTCAAACCGCGGAACCCCGCGGTCGCATTCGGAAGCCACGCAACCCTACCCCACGCTGCTGGCGCGGCAAGCAAGCTGCTCGAGAGACGCCGGCGATCGGCGTGCGGAAAACTCCCGCGGTGGAAATCTATGCGGGTCATGCCGTCAATGGCGACGGCCACCGGAGATCCGACCTCGGCTCAGCCCTTCCGGTGACGGATGCGGGCGCGCATGCGGCGTTTCTTCTGGCCGAGTTTGCGTCGTCCCTTGCCCGTTTTCTTGACACCCATTCCCTGTCTCCATGCGGTGGCCCCGATGCGGTGGCCGGCGGTGGCCAGTGGCCGGCGGCCGTGACCCATCGGAAAGGTTGTAAGATGAGCCG
>JAUMAF010000141.1:0-8018 GCA_032117045.1 Pirellulales bacterium
ATGCCGACGCCCCGGCCGCAGGCAAGGCCGCAGATGCCGCAGGCAAGGCCGCAGAACCGGCCGAGCATGCCCCAAGCACGGCCCCAGATGCCGCAGACGCGGCCGAGCCCGGGCGGCGGTCAGCTTCAAGCCAACCGCCCCGCGAACATGGGGCCAGGAACCATCGGACAGGGCGGTGGCATGGGTGGCATGACTCGGCCTCAGACGCCGAACTTTCAGCGGCCCAGCGTTGGCTCGATGCAGCGGCCGAATCCCGCACGGCCCTCGCTGCCGAACGCCGCGGCGCGTCCGCAGCCGCCAGCCCCGCTTCCTGGCGGCATGTCTCGCCCGGGGCTTGGGGGAATGCGTCCGGGCGGCGGCGGGACTCTGCCAGGGAATAATGCCGGGCCTCAAGGAGCCGGTGGAGCCGGTGGTCGGCCCGGTCTGCCGACGACAAAGCCCGCTCCGCAGCCCGGCCTCAACGGCCTCACCGGAGGCAACGCCGGTGGCGGCGCGTTTGGTGGCGGAAACGCGAGCCGTCCCGGTGGCGGATTCGGCAACCGTCCGTCGCTGCCATCGCGTCCGGGCCAAGTCGGTGGTGGGCAACTGGGTGGCGGGAATCGTCCGGGCGTTGGCGGCTCGAACACGTTGCCCGGGAATCGGCCCGGCCTCGGCCCGACCACGAAGCCCTCGTTCCCGACGCCGGGCCTGTCCGGCGGTGGCGGTGGGAATCGGCCTACCACGCTTCCCGGAAACGTCGATGGGAACCGGCCCGGTGGTGGCGGTGGCAATCGCCCGGGCCTGGGCAACGTCAATCGTCCCGCGCCGTTGCCGGGTGATCTGGGAGGCAACCGTCCAGGTGGCGGCGGCAACCGGCCAGGTGGCGGCGGCAACCGGCCAGGGATGGGTGGCAACCGGCCAACCACGCTCCCGGGTGATCTCGGGAATGGCAACCGGCCCGAAGGCGGCAACCGCCCCACCGACTTCAATCGTCCGGGCCGTCCCGGCATCGGAGGCAATCGGCCGACCACGCTGCCGGGTGACCTTGGCCACTGGAATGGTGGCGGCCACTGGAATGGCGACCATCATCGCCCGGGGCGTCCTGGAATCGGGGGCAACCGTCCCGGCAACTGGAACAATGGCAACTGGAACAGTGGCAACTTCAACGGGAACAATTTCAACAACATCAACGTCGGCAACAACGTCAACGTCGGCGGCGGATGGAATGGCGGCCACTGGGGCTACCCCGGCTATGGCGGCGGCTATGGCGGCTGGGGCTACGGCGGCGGCTACGGCGGCTGGAACAACGGCTGGGTCAATCCCCACTATGGCAACTGGTACAACGGCGGCTGGAATGGGGGATGGAACGGTGGGTGGGGTGGCTACAACGGCGGCTGGTGGGCGCCCTTCGCCGCCGGAGCCGCGACCTGGGGTGTGCTCTCCTCCATCGGCAGCTGGGGCCTCGGCTATGGCACTCTCGGCTACGGCGCTGCTGGCTATGTGAATCCGTATTACGCGGCGATGCCGGCCACGGTGGTCGCGACATCACCCTACGACTATTCGCAGCCGATCATCGTCAACAACTACGTCCCCAGCGACGCGACGGTGGACAATTCCGTGGCGGCCACGGCGGACCAGGCGGCTCCAGCAGCAGCGACGTCGTCACCCAGCGATGCCGCTGTGGATGCCGCGCTGGCGAAGTTCAAGGCCGGCGACTACGCCGCGGCGCTTGCTGGATTCGATCAGGCGCTCCGGCTCTCACCGAAGGATTCCGTGATTCACGAGGTCCGGGCGCTGGCGCTCTTCGCCCTGGGCCGGTATCCCGAGGCTGCAGCGGCGCTCAACGCCGTGCTGGCATCGGCCCCCGGGATGGACTGGACCACGATCAGCAACGTCTACGGCTCTGTCGATGCCTATACCGATCACCTCCGCCGGCTGGAGGACTTCTGTCGCAGTCATCCCGACGACGCCGCGGCCCACTTCGTGCTCGCCTACCATTACCTCGTGGGCGGCTACTCCGACATGGCCGCCGCCGCCTTGCGGGTCGTGGTCGCCAAACAGCCCGGCGATGTGGTGGCCAAGCGGATGCTCGAAGCGATCGAGCCCGCAGATGCGCCTGCCGCCCCAGCGTCGCCGGCGACCGCGGGCTCCGCGGCGCCGAAGACCGACGTGGAGGCCCCCGGAGATCAGACTCCGAAAGGACAGCCTCTCCCGGAGATCGATCTGGTCGGCACGTGGAAGGCGACCGGCGGCACCGACACGATCGAGTTGACCATTACGGCGGATTCCACCTTTACCTGGAAAGCGCAGCCCAAGGACAAGCCCGCGGTCGAACTCACCGGCACGATCGAGACGTCGGCAGATGCGATCGCGCTGGTCAGCGAGTCGGCGGGCACGATGGTCGCGAAGGTCACCCCCACGGGGCCCGACGCCTTCGAGTTCAGCCTGCCTTCAGCGCCGAAAGACACCAAGCCGCTGCGGTTTGCCCGTCAGCCGTAGCCCGCCTACCACTGTGCCTCCAGGCCGAGGTTGGCGCCGTGGAGAAACACGCCCCCGGCACCGCGAACGCCGGTGCCGCTGCCGGTCGTATCGGTGAAGTCCCATTGATTCGGGGCCAGGGCCACGCCGCTGAGCCAGGCGAGGTTGTAGCCGATCCGCAGTCCCCAGACGTCGGTGAATCGGTAGATGGCCGACAGGTTCATGCTGGAGAGGAATCCCATGCCGGTATCCAAACCCTCGCGGCCCTTCCGGTATTCGAGGGGGAGCGTGAGCGAACTCGTGATCGGCGACGCCGACTGCGAGAGCCAGGCCCCCCCCAGCCCAGCCTTGAGGAAGCCCTCGATCGCGAAGCGATCCCATGTGCGGCGACCACGAGCACCCACCTGGCCACCGAAGAGGTTGGATGCCGTCGCGACCCGGTAGGCCGTGGCGGACTCCGATGCCGACGTGTTCACGCGCAGCGCCGCCTGCTCGTCGAGGCCCGCCCAGAAGAGCCCGCCGATCCAGTCGAACTCGGTCTCCTGACGGCAGCGTCGCGATGGCCAGCGGGAGCACGGCTCACAGCCCTCCGAGAAGTTGCTGCGGAGCAGATTCAGTTCGACGACGTTGAGCGACGACGACCAGCCCGCGCGAACGGTGCTGGCGGTGTTCCAGCCATCCACCGCGGCGCCGAGATCTCCAGGAATCGCGAGTCCACCGGCGAGATCGGCCCGAGCGTCGCCATACCAGCCGTAGGCACTCCAGTAGCCCATCTCCCAGCCCGTCGCGTCGTCGCTGTGCCGGCCGACGAACAACCGCACACCGGTGGCCGTCGTCGGCGTCATGCTTCGCGTGGTGAAGATCGTGCCGCCAGGGTTCAAGCCATTCTGGCTGTCGACGAGAATCGGCTGATTGTTCGTCGCATTGTCGCGGTCGAGGAACAGGGCATCGAAGACGACATACTCGCGGACTCCCCGGGCACAGTCCGGGCACGACCCCGCCTCGTGCGGGCATGGGCCACCGTCAAACGACGAATCGCCGTCGACCACCTCGTCGACCGCGAGTGGCATCGCTTCGGGAACGACGCCATCGCCGTCGATCAGAACGGCATCGGCCGACACTGACTCGTCGACGGATTCCTGGGCCGTCACCGTCGCGACGAACCACCACACGAGACACACCACCATGAGTCGAGCGGCCATCGTTCCTCCCCGCAGACACTTCCCCCACACTCCCGTGTCGCACCGCCGACAGCCGAATGGCCCTGCAACCGGCACGACCCCTTCCCGTGGAGCGATCGGATTTTTCGGCCGCATTCATGAGAATCGTTGACGTCGCGACCACGGCGACCCTCGACGAGGCAGACTGCGGTGCCCGTGCGGGCTCCAGCAGCGGATTCACGGCGTGCTGGCCGGCTCCCGGGCGGCTGCTGGCGGGGCCGCAGTAGAAACGTTAGGCTCTTCGCGAGGGGCCCACCTTGCCCCACTTCACACCCCCGCCAGAGCGAGCATCCATGGACCAGTTCCGCCGCATCCAGACCGGAAAAACAGGGGACATCAACCTCGTCGTCTTCAAGGACAAAAAGATCCTCGACGACACGGTCCTCGACGAGATTCGGACCGAGATGAATCAGCTCATTGGCAAGGCCTCCGGCCCTGACGTGCTGCTCGATTTCGCCAACGTGGAGTTCATGTCGAGCGCTATGCTGGGCCTGCTCGGGCAGCTTCACCGCAAGATTTCAGCCGGCCACGGCCGACTGAAAATGTGCGGGATCCGTCCCGAGATTCTCACGGTCTTCAAAATCACGAATCTCGACAAGCTGTTCAGCATCCACAAGGATGCCCCGACCGCCATCGCCACGTTCACCTGACGCAGGCGCGGCACGTGGCACACGAACCAGACGGCAGCGCGGCTGTGAATCACACCGGCGTCGATGTGCTGATCGCCGAGGACAGTCGCATCCAGGCGAAGATGCTCCAGAAGCGGCTGCTCGACGCCGGCCACACGGTCCGTTGGGGAGAAAACGGAGCGCTCGCGCTGGCGCTGGCCCGCGAGCGGCGGCCCGACATCATCGTCTCCGACATCGAGATGCCGGAGATGACGGGCTACGAGTTCTGCAAGGCGGTGAAGACCGACCCTGCGCTGCGAACGGTGCCGTTCATCCTCCTGTCGACGCTCTCGGATCCGATCGACATCATCCGCGGGCTCGATTCGGGGGCCGACAACTACGTCACCAAGCCCTACGAGCCCGACTACCTGCTGGCCCGCATGCAGTCGCTGCTCGCCACGCCCATCGCGGCGGCCGACGACACGGACGACGCGATGCTCGAAGTCACGCTCGCCGGCCAGAAGTTCCGTGTACGGGCCGGCCGACAGCAGGTCCTCAATCTGCTCGTCTCGACGTTCGAGAACGCCGTCTCGAAGAACCAGGAACTCGTGGTCGCCAATCAGGATCTCTCGGTCGCCCGGGACGGCCTCCAGAAGTCGAACGAGGAACTCACCTCGCTCAATGCCGAGATCTCGCGGATCAACGCCCACATGGTTCGCGACCTCCAGGCCGCCGCCAAGGTGCAGCGGTCGCTCCTCCCGGCCGATGACGTCGAGATCCCGGGCACGAGCATCGCCTGGAAATACGTCCCTTGCCAAAGCCTTGCCGGCGACTTCCTCAACATCTTCCCGCTCGACGACGAGCATGTGGGGCTGTTCGTGGTCGACGTCAGCGGCCATGGCGTGCCCTCGTCGCTGATGGCGGTCACCGTGGGCCGGTTCCTCACGCCCAAGGTCTCCGACTCATCCCTGCTCGTGCGGCAGGGGGCGGACGGCCGCGTGGCCGTCGCGACGCCCGCCGAGGTAGCCACGCAGCTCAACAAGCTCTTCCAGGCCGACGAGTTTTCCGGCCTCTACTTCACGCTTCTCTACGGCGTGCTCCACCTTCCCACCGGTCGATTTGACTACTGCTCCGGCGGCCATCCGGCCCTCGTGCGGGTGCCGGCCTCCGGCGGCGACGTCGAGTTTCACACCACCGAGAGTTTTCCGATCGCCTTCGTACCCGACGTCGAGTATTCGCAGAGTTCGCTCCAACTGGCTCCGGGCGACCGGCTCTTCCTCTATTCCGACGGCGTGCCGGAGGCGATGGACAAGGACCGCAACCCCTACGGCGACGACGCCATGGCCGCGTGCATCGCGGCCTCGCGTGCCGCCCCGATCGACGTGGGCGTATCGACCCTGCTCGAGGCCGTTGAAAACTGGTGCGTGCCGAACGGCCCGCTCGACGACGTCTCGATCCTCGGCGTCGAGTGGCGGCCGTAGGTCAGCGCTGCGGCTTCGGCGTGTAGTGGCTGCAGCCGCCGTGAACCACGCGGTTCCAGCCGTCGTCGATGCCGATCATCGTCTCGGCGCCGCCCAGGAAGAGTGCGCCGTCGTGGCGGAGCGTGCGGCGGACGCGTTTCACCAGGGCGGCGCGGGTCGGGGCGTCGAAATAGAGCATCACGTTTCGTAGGAAGACGACGTCGCAGAGGGGCATCATCGGCCAGGTACCGTTGAGATTCATGTTCCGAAACTCGATCAGCTGGCGACACTCCTGCACGACGCTCCACTTTCCCTGGAGCGGCCGGAAGTACTTCTTGAGGAGCGGGCCGGCCAGGCCGCGATTGGTCTCGAGTTCGCTGTAAACGCCCTCCCGGGCCCGGGCGAGCACCGGCTCCGAGAAGTCGGTGGCGATGATCCTGATCCGCCACGTGGGCAGGAGGTCCCGAAAGTGCTCGTTGAACATCATCGCCATGCTGAGCGGCTCCTGGCCGGTCGAGCAGGCCGCCGACCAGAGGGTGAGCTGTCGCTCGGCCGCACGCTTCGTGACGAGGTCGGCGATGATGCCCCGCAGGGCCTCGAAGGGGGCCTTGTCACGAAAGAACGACGTCTCATGCGTCATCATCGCGCAGAGCACGTCCTTTTCGAGCGACGGATCAACTCCCTGCCGGACGCGGTCGATGAGCGTCTCGAGGCTCGGGATCTTCCGCTGCTTGACGATCGGCATCAGCCGGGCCACGACGAGGTAGTGCTTCGATTCGTCGATGCACACACCCGTCCGCTTTCGCAGCAAGCTGCACAGGTAGTCAAACTGCGGGGGTGCGACCTTCATGGGGCGGCGGTACGTCGCGGCGTCAGCCGCCACGCCTCTTGAGCCGCAGGCCGATCTCAACGCCGACCTGCGAAAGCGGCAGCACGGCATCGGCGAGGCCGGCCCGCACGACCTCTCCCGGCATCCCCCAGACCACGCTCGAAAACTCGTCCTGGGCGATCACGCCCCCGCCGGCGGCCACGATCGCCCGGGAGCCGGCGAGTCCGTCGCGACCCATGCCCGTGAGCACCACGCCGAGCGTGCCCGCGCCCCAGAGTCGCACCGCCGAGCGGAAGAGCACGTCGGCCGAGGGCCGGCAGGAGTTCTCCGGCGGATCATCGGTGAGCCGAACGCGAGGCTGGACTGGGTCGCCCACCACCTCGACATGCCGGCCACCGGGGGCCAGCAGTACCTCGCCGGGCCTCACGCTCTCCCCGTCGACCGCCTCGCGAACAGGGAGCCCGCTCACCTTGGCCAGCCGTTCTGCGAGCGCCGCGGTGAAGAAGGCGGGCATGTGCTGAACCACGACGATCGGCACCCGCGCCTCGGGCACGAAGGCCGGCAGCACCTCCGCAAGCGCCGTCGGCCCACCCGTGGAGACCGCCACCACGACGCCTTCGATCCGGGACATTCGCGCGGGCCGCGAGGGCCGCGCCATCCCTGCACCGCCGCCGGTCGGCCCGGTCGCGGCATCGCGGCCCGACACTGCCGCCGTCCCACGCGGCACGAGCGACTTGATCCGCCCGATGACGTCGGTGCGTATCCTCGCGGCCACGTCGTCCGCATTCAGGCCGGCAGGCTTGGCAACGTAGTCATTGGCCCCGGCGAGAAGGGCATCGACCGTGGCCTTTGCTCCTCGCTCCGTGAGGCTCGAAAACATGACCACGGGGAGTTTCCCAAACCGCTTGCGGATCTCCCGGAGCGCCGTGAGCCCGTCCATGACCGGCATCTCGACATCGAGCAGGACGAGATCGGGCCGCGTCGCGGAAATCGTATCGAGACAGGCGGCCCCGTTGATGGCGGTGCCCACGATCTTCAGATCGGGATCCGCGCCCAGCGTGGCCGTGAGGATGCCACGGATCGTCGCCGAGTCGTCGCAGATCAGCACGCCGATCGGGCCGCGGCCGCCCACCGTTGCCAGCTCGCGAGCGACAACCCCGAGAGCGACGAGTTTGCGGGCGAGTGCCGCCGCCGTGAAGGGCTTGGCGAGATACTCGTCGATGCCCGCCGCCCGGGCCAGCGCGATCCGCTCCTGATCGTGCTCGGTCGAAATCATCAGGATCGGCAGGCCCCGATAAGCAGGGTCGGCCCTGAGCCTCCGCACGAGTTCCAGGCCGTCCATTACCGGCATCTGCCAGTTGACGGTCACCAGATCCGGCCGCACCCCCGAGGCGAGCGCGGCGAGGGCCTCGGCGCCGTTGCCTGCCTCGCTGCAGGAGAAGTT
>JAUMAF010000142.1:0-2468 GCA_032117045.1 Pirellulales bacterium
CGGGCAGGGAGGCATCGGGCAGGGTGGCATCACTCCCACGGGCCGCAACTTTTATTCGATTCCTTTCCGCCAGAACAGCTTCGGCAGCGCGACGGTGCCGAGCCTTCCCGGCCTGCCCGACCCGGCCACGAGCGCCGCCAACTTCGGATTCGCGATCCTCTCCGACATCGAGGCCTACTTCCTGATCCAAGCCGCCCAGGGCAACACGCGGTCGAACGTCATGCAGGCCCCGAAGGTGACGCTCTTCAACGGCCAGCAGGCGTTCGTCTCCGACACGCGTCAGCGGCCGTTCGTGACCGCCGTAGTGCCGGTGGTCGGCGATTTCTCAGCCGCCCAGCAGCCGGTGATCACGGTGCTCAACGAGGGCACGGCGGTCAACGTGCAGGCCGTGGTCTCCAACGACCGCCGGTTCGTGCGACTCACGCTCGTGCCCTTCTTCTCACAGATCGGCCGCGTCGAGCAGTTCCAGTTCGAGGGCTCACGATCAACCAAATCCAAGACCAGCGATGAAAAGAGCGGCACCGACGTGAAGGTGCCGGGGGCTGACGGCCTCGTCGGCCTCACCAACGGCGTGGCCTCGTCGGGCGAGCTCGAGCTGCAATCCAACGGCACCACCATCCAGCTGCCGGAGTTCCTGTTCACGACCGTGACAACGACGGTGAGCGTGCCCGACGGTGGCACGGTGCTGCTCGGCGGCATCAAGCGGCTCCGCGAGGGCCGCAACGAGTTTGGAGTGCCGATCCTCTCGAAGATTCCCTACATCAACCGCCTCTTCAAGAACGTCGGTATGGGCCGCACCACCGACAGCCTGATGCTGATGGTGACGCCGCGGATCATCATCCAGGAAGAGGAAGAAGAGAAACTCCTCGGCACGGCCAGGCCGTAACGCTCATGGCCCGCGCATGGCTCATCACCGGGGCCCTCCTCGGCGCTGTCTCGGTGGCCGGAGGCGCCTTCGGGGCGCATGGGCTCAAAGCGACGCTCGAGGCCACCGGCCAAGCGGCCAACTGGGAGACGGCAGCCCGGTACTGCATGTATCACGCGGCGGCCCTGATGGCCGTCGGCCTGCTCGGCCTGTCGCGACCGCAGATCACGGGGCAGCTCACCGTGGCGGCCTGGTGCTTTCTCGTGGGCACGCTGATCTTCAGCGGCTGCCTGGCCGTGCTTGCCCTCTCCGGAATCAAACTGCTCGGCGCGATCGTGCCGATCGGCGGCGTGCTTCTGATCGTGGGCTGGCTGCTCCTGGCCTTCGCGGCCAGCCGGCTTTCACGGGCATGAAAGCAGCGAGGGGCTGCCCGTGCCCCGGAGCCGGCGTATGACGACGAGCGCAGGCAGGATGCCGAAGCGACGGCGGCATCCGAGCGAGCGGCGGACAGGATGCCCGACACGAACGTCCGGCGACGGGGCATGGGCAGTCCCGAGCCGCGCGCCAGTCCAGCCCGCGGCCTCACGGCCGGTCGGCTTTCACGGTCTCAAGCCGGTGTGCGGTGCCGCGGGAATGCTTCAGCGGACGGCGTCGAGTTCGGCCTGGGCATCACGCTGACCGGCAGCGTTTTCAAACTCAGAGGCATTCCGCTCCATCACTTGGTCGCGCTGTTCGAGGACGTCTTCGCGCTCGGACACGGCTCGTTCGGCCTGCTGATCCCTGTTCTGCCGGACGTTTTCTCCAAACCCGTCGCCGGCGCCGAAGGGATCGAGGCCGCCCTTGGGGACCGTGTCGTTGGCCGGGCTCTCCGGGGGCGCGGGCATCTCTTCGGCTGGACCGGGGCCAGCCGCAGGGATATCGAGGGCCCCCTCCGCGGGCACGGCCTCCGGGGCCTGTTCTTCGGCAAATGGGTTCGCGCCGTCGCGAATCTGGTCCCTGACGGGACGTCGGCGACGCAGCACATCGGCTTCCCCGCGCTCTACGTCGAGGTAGCGGAGTTCGTTCCGCCGGCGATTCTCCTGAAGCGATGCCACGCGGGCGCGGGTCCGATGCCGCTCCAGCTTGAGCCGATCGCAGCCCTGCACCCGCTCGAGCGACCGGGCGATCGGCCATGAGCCGGTGCCCTCCGCCTCGCGGGCGGCGCCGGCCGTGAAGTCAGCCTCGGCTTCGTCCATTCGGCCGAGTTTCAAGGCGGCGAGCCCGCGGAAATAGTAGGCCCGGGGGTCGAGCGTGCCCCCTTCGATCGCCTGGGAGAGATCGTCGTAACTGCGGCCGTAATCGCCGGCAAAATACGAATGCACGCCGCTGCCGTAGGAGGCCGCCAGCGGAAGACTGTCGATGGTGGGCACCGCCTCCGCCACGCCCGTTCCGGCAACGGCCATGGCACACGCCGCCGCGAGTCCCCGCAGCCCGTGATCAAGCCGGCCACCGACACGCCAGATCGCCATGTTCTTGACTCTCCGAGACCAACGCCCCTGCGGGCGACACACCGGCCGCCGGCACTCCGAAAACCACCGTATCGAATCTATCGGCCGAGTGTACC
>JAUMAF010000143.1:0-6741 GCA_032117045.1 Pirellulales bacterium
GCTGTTTGTCTCGGGCATTGCCTGCATGGCCTTGAAGCGGAATGCGCTCGGGGTGCTGATGGGCATCGAGCTCGTCCTCAACGGGGCGAACGTCAACTTCGTGGCGTTTGCGTCGCCCTACCTGCAAGCCGACGGGTCCCGTTCGCTCGGGATCGATGGCCAGGTCATCGCCCTGTTCGTGATCCTGCTGGCTGCCGCCGAGGCCGCCGTGGCGCTCGCCATCACGCTCAACTTTTACAACAACCATGCGACGGTCGATGTGGACCGGGCCGATGACCTGAAGGGTTGACCTCATTCCTTCGATCCCCCTGCCTTCATGACTCGACGGCGTCGGCCGCGAACCTTTCTCAGCATAAGCCACTCGAACATTCATGGATCTCGCCACTCAACTTCCGCAGCTCCTTGGCCTGGCGTGGCTTCTGCCGCTGGCGTCGTTCGTGCTGATCCTGTTTTTCGGGCCGCGGATGGGCCGCCATGGCCGCAACGCTGCCTGGGTGGCGACGGCGGCGATCGTGACCTCGCTCGTGCTGTCGCTCGTGGCCTTTGTCGGATGGTTGGGGGCGCATCCGGTGGTCGCCGTGCATCATGGTGGCGATCACGGCAGTGCGTCTGCCGAGGCCCATGCCACCGACCATGCCGATGCGGCGGGGCACGAGGCCGTGGTGCCGGGGGCGGACGGCTCCGCCGCCGCTGGCCATGGGCACGGGGCGTCCCACGCTCCGGTGGCGTACTCCGGCGACTGGTACACCCTGTATGAGGGTGGACGGCTCAAGCTCTCGATCGGATGGTATATCGACTCGCTCACCATCTTGATGTTCGTGGTCGTGACCTTCATCGCAACCTGTATCCACGTCTATGCGTCGGGCTACATGCATGACGAGTTGCACGACGTGACCGATCACGAGGTGCATCTCACCGACGGCGGTCATCTCCATCGGCCGGGGCGGTTTCCCCGGTTTTTCCAGGCCCTCTCGCTGTTCTGCTTCTCAATGCTCGGCATCCTGATTGCCGGCAATCTGGCGATGGTGTTCATCTTCTGGGAACTGGTGGGCATCTGCTCGTGGTTTCTGATCGGCTTCTACTACGAGCGGAAAAGCGCCTCGACGGCGGCCAACAAGGCCTTCATCGTCAATCGAGTCGGGGACTTCGGGATGCTCATCGGTCTGATGGCGCTCTGGGGCGCCCTGGGCACGCTGCACTTCGGTGACTCGGCCATGTCGGCGCCGGATGGCACGACCATCGTCAAGCCTGGTCTCTTCAGCCTGTTTCGTCCCGCCGAGAGTGGGCACTCGCTCCGCGTGCCCGACGGCATGGTGACGTTTGCCGCGGCCGACAAGGTGGCGGCGACGCCCCCCGCCGAGGTTTCTGGTCGGGTCGATCTCTGGCGGGCCGAAGGCTACGGCCGATGGCTCCTGTTCATCGCGGGCGTGGGCATTTTCTGCGGTTGCGTGGGCAAGAGCGCCCAGTTTCCGCTGTTCGTCTGGCTGCCCGATGCGATGGAAGGCCCCACCCCCGTGTCGGCCCTGGTGCATTCGGCGACGATGGTGGCGGCGGGCGTCTATCTCGTGGGCCGGTTCTTTCCCGTCCTGTCGCCCGATGTGCTGCTCGTCATCGCCTACACGGGCGCGATCACGCTCTTTCTCGCGGCGACGATCGCCCTGGTTGCCAACGATATCAAGCGGGTGCTCGCCTACTCGACGGTCAGCCAGCTCGGCTACATGATGCTCGCCCTCGGTGTGGGCGGGTGGGTGGCGGGCTTGTTCCACCTCGTGACCCATGCGTTCTTCAAGAGCCTGCTCTTTCTCTGCTCGGGCTCGGTGATCCACGCCTGCCATACCAACGACATGCGGAAGATGGGCGGACTCGCCAAGGTCATGCCGGCCACCGCCGGCACGATGCTGGTCGGCTGTCTGGCGATCATCGGGGCGGGCATTCCGTTCGTGATCGGCCTGTCGGGCTATTACTCGAAGGACTCGATCCTTGCCCAAGCCCTTTCGTTCTCCCAGGCCAACCCCCGGCACGTGATCCTCTTCTGGGCCGTGGCCGGCGGTGCCTTCCTGACTGCCTTCTACATGTTTCGTCTCTGGTTCATGACCTTTGCGGGCACGGCCCGCGACCACCACGTGGCGGAGCACGCCCATGAGTCGCCCCAGGTGATGGTGATGCCGCTGGTGGTGCTCGCGGTGCTCGCGATCGTGGCCGGCTGGACCCTGCCCGGCGGCTTCGGGATCGCCAACCTCCTCGAACAGTCGCGGCCTGCGGGCACGGCAGCAACGACTCAGGGAGGGTTCGCCTTCGGGCAGGCGCTCACGATCCCGGCGGAGCACCTCAGCCACGAGGGAGCGATTCACGTCACGGCCACGCTGACGGCGTTTTCAACCGCAGTCGCAGGGGTGTTGCTCGCCGCGACGATGTATCTCTGGCGGGTGATTTCTCCCGAAGTCGTCGCCGGCATGTTTCGGCCCGCCTACACCTTCCTGGCGAATCGCTGGTATTTCGACGAACTGTATCACGTCCTCTTCGTGGCCCCGGTGCTCGCCATCTCGAAGATGGCCAGCGGCATCGATCGGGGATTGATCGATCCGTTCATCAACGGACTCGCCTGGATCACCCGGCAGGTGGCCGGCATCGACGCCTGGATCGACCGCACCATCGTGGACGGGCTTGTCAATGCCACGGCGAGCGCCACGTGGGCCGCCGGCCTCGAGCTCAAGAAGCTCCAGACGGGCAGCCTGCGGCAATACGTGTTGTTTATCGCGGCCGGCACCGTGGCCCTGTTCGTGATTGCAAGCATGTTTTTCAGGCAGACGCTGGCCGGCTGACGCTCCCAATCACCTTCATGATTCCGCCCGGCTGCGGCCGGGCTAACCGAAAACCGAACGCTCCAACCGGATCACCCTCAGACGGATTTCCCGATGTCCCCTGCCGACACCCTCACTCAACCCGCCCTCTGGCCCCTGTCGCTGATCGTCTTCCTGCCCGCCCTCGTGGCCGCGGTGCTGGCGTTGCCGATCATCCCCAAGGCCCGCGAGGATTTGATTCGCTGGGTGGCGCTCGCCGCCACGGCGACGGTCTTCGTGCTGTCGCTGTGGATGGCATGGCCGACGCTCTTCGGGGCGGCCGGGCCCGCCCAGTTCACCGTCGGCGAGGCCGGCATGCAGGCGATGGTGAAGCGGTCCTGGATTCCGGCATTCAACATCGAATACCTGCTTGGCGTCGACGGGATCAGCATGCCGCTGGTGGTGCTGACAACCTTTCTCTCGATGCTGGCCTGCGCCGCAAGCTGGCCGATCACGAAGCACGTGAAGGCCTATCACGTCCTCTTTCTGCTGCTCGAGACAGGCATGCTCGGGGTGTTCGTGTCCCTCGACTTCTTCCTGTTCTACGTGTTCTGGGAAGTGATGCTCTTGCCGATGTACTTCCTGATCGGCATTTGGGGCGGTCCGCGACGAGAGTATGCCGCGATCAAGTTCTTTCTCTACACGCTGTTCGGCAGCGTGCTGATGCTGCTGGCAATCCTGATGCTGTACTTCACGAGTGACCTGCGGATGCTTTCGCCCGAGCAGTTGGTGGCAAGTCACGTGGTCAGCCCGGCGGTCGATGCCGCGGCAAAGGCCGACGCCATCGCCCAGATCACTGCGGCGAAGAGCCCGGTTCACACGTTCAATCTGCTCGCCCTGGCGCAGCTCGGCCAACTCCCGAAGTCGCCGTTCGCGGCGGTGACGCTGTGGGGAATGACGCTCGAAATCTGGGCCTTCCTCCTCCTGCTGATCGGATTCGTGATCAAGGTGCCGGTGGTGCCGGTGCACACGTGGCTTCCCGACGCGCACGTCGAGGCCCCGACGCCGATCTCGATGATCCTGGCCGGTGTGCTTCTCAAGCTCGGCGGCTACGGCATTCTGCGGATCTGTTACCCGATTTGTCCCGGTGCGGGACTCTCGCTGGCATGGCTGGTCTGCGGCCTCGGCGTTGTCTCGATGGTGTATGGAGCCTTCGCAGCCCTCGCTCAGAAGGACTTCAAGCGCATGGTGGCCTACAGCTCCGTGAGCCACATGGGCTATGTGATGCTGGGCCTCGGCGTCTGGAGCGCGGTGGCGGGCAATGAGTTTCGCTGGGATGCCTGGGCGCAGGGCGTCAACGGGGCGATGTTTCAAATGCTCGCTCACGGCATCTCGTCCGCCGGCATGTTCTTCATGGTGGGCGTGCTCTATGACCGGGTGCACCACCGGAATCTCGAGGAGTTTGGCGGCATCTTCAACCGGATGCCCGTCTACAGCGGACTCGCGGTGGCGGTGTTCTTCGCCGGCCTCGGGTTGCCGGGGCTCTGCGGCTTCATCGGCGAAGTGCTCGTCACGCTCTCGAGCTGGAACTACAGCCGAGTGCTCGCGGTGATCTCGGCCTTCACGGTGATTCTCACGGCCGCCTACATCCTCTGGGCGATCCAGCGGGTCTACCTCGGGGCCGAGTACAAGGGGCCGCATGGCGACCACCTCACCCCGATCACCGGACGTGAGCTCGCCATCGCCACACCGCTGGTGTTTCTGGCCATTCTGTTTGGCGTGGCACCGCAGTTGATCTTCAACTACGTCACGCCGTCGGTGAACCGACAGGTCGAGACGCTGGCCGAGTGGAACCGCTCCGTCGGCTCGCAGGCAGTGCCGTCCGTGGCCGGCGGGCCGGCGGCTGCCGATGTGACCAGTTCCCGTTAACGAATCCTCTCACCCATCAAAGCACCGACACGCATGGACCTCGGATCCCTCCTGACCGGTACGCTCACCGACGCGCTCGAGGTGTCGTTGCCGCACTTCCGCGTGGAGTTGGCCCTGGCGGCCACGGTCGTGCTCGTGCTGCTCTGTCGGATGCTGCCGGTGCTGCGGTGGCTCGACTCGGCCCTCGTGGCTCTGGGCGGAGTGGCGTTTGCCCTCTGGTATGCCTGGTGCGATCTCCGCGGCCTCCCGGGAGCCCCGTGGCCCGCGATTGCTGCTGCGGTCGGGCACTCCTCGTCGCAGGAACTGTTCGGCGGGCTGCTCGTCTATGACGCGCTCACGGCCTTCATCCGGTTCCTCCTTGCCGGGTTTCTCGTGCTGTACATCCTGTTCACGAAGGTATCCGGCATTCCCGACCGAGAGGATGGCGCCGACTTTTACACGCTCGTGCTCGGTTCGACGCTCGGCATGTGCCTGATGGCTTCGGCCAACCACCTGCTCATGCTTTTCATGGCGGTCGAGATGGCGAGCGTGCCGTCCTATGCCTTGGCCGGTATGCTGAAGGGGCGTAGGGCGAGTTCCGAGGCGGCGCTCAAATACGCCGTCTACGGCGCGGGGGCCGCCGGCGTCATGCTCTACGGAATCAGCCTTCTGGCCGGGGTGCTCGGCACCTGTCATCTGCCGAGCATGGCGGCGGAACTCGGACGGATCGTCGGTGAAGACGCGGGCAGTTTCTACGCGTCGAGTTCGGCGGGGCCGATCACGGTGCTCGCCCTCGGGGGCCTGATGCTCGCCGTGGGGCTGGCCTTCAAGCTCTCGGCCGTGCCGTTCCATTTCTGGTGCCCCGACGTGTTCGAGGGAGCTGCGGCGGAGGTGGGGGCTTTTCTTTCCGTCGCCAGCAAGGCGGCAGCGGTGGCGCTCGCCGTGCGAGTGGCCTTCGGCCTGGGCTGGATCGGCGATGCGGCCGCCGGCGCCACGGCCCTCGGGCTGGCAGACGTCCGGCATTTCACGGTGTATGTGATCGGCATGATGGCGGCCCTCACCTGCACGCTCGGCAATCTCGCCGCGTATGGTCAGACGAACATGAAGCGGATGCTCGCCTACTCGACGATCGCCCACGCCGGCTATTTGTTGATGGGCGTCGCGGCCGCCGTGGCGCTGCGGGGCGTCGATGCCGAGGGCTGCCGGATGGCGGTGACCGCCCTGGCCTTTTATCTCGGCACCTACCTGTTCATGAATCTGGGGGCGTTCGCGATCGTGGCTCTCCTGCGAAACCGGCTCCGCAGCGAGGAGATTTCGGCGTACGCGGGCCTCGTGAGGACAAACCCCGGGATGGTGCTCGCCGCGGCAGCGGTGCTGGTGAGCCTGATCGGCCTGCCGCCTCTCGCCGGCTTTGTCTCGAAGTTTCTCGTGTTTTCGTCGCTCGTGGACGCCATCATGAAGCATGCCGAGCGGCCGCTGATGCTCGTGCTGTTGGTGGTCGGCGGCATCAACACGGTGATCAGCCTCTTCTATTATCTCCGCGTGCTCAAGGTGATGACGTTCGATCCTCCTCCGGAGGATCGCGTGGCGGTGCCCGCGCCAGTCTGGCTTCCAGGGGCGCTGGTCACGGCCGTGGTCGTTCCCGTCGTGCTGCTCGGGATCTTCTGGTCGGGGCTCTATGCCTATGCCCAGCTCGCCGGCACGTTCGCGTCGTAGGAATCGAGATACCACGAACCATGGCCCTGAACTCCATCTGCAGTCTCGTCGCCGGGATTCAGCCCTCGCTGCTGATGTACCTTGCCGACTCGGGGATTTGGTCGTATCCGGGCGACGAGTCGATCAAGCTCGCCTTCGCCGACGCGGTGGATGATCTGAAGGGCATCGTCGATCGTGCCGGAGTGATCCTTCGTGAACGCGAGGTGGCAGTGCCCGTTCGGGCGGCCTACCCGCTGTCATTCACGGGGCTTCACGACGTCGATTTGCGGTCGCTGTTGCCGCGAGTGATCGGTGATTTCAAGCGGCAGCTTGCCGACCTCGATGGGCTGACGGGATC
>JAUMAF010000144.1:0-7195 GCA_032117045.1 Pirellulales bacterium
CGGGCGAAAAGGAAGTTCGCCTTGTGCGCACGCCGCAGGCTTCCTACAGTCCCCGCCTTCCCGCGAGGCTTCTGGCCATGCTCCGGTCATTCATCTTTCGAGCCGCGGTGGCGTGCGTCGCGATCGTTGGATCGGCATCCGCGGCGGTGGCGCAGATTCCCGCCGACGTTGGCCAGGTGTGGAAGACCTACGACATCAGCCCCTTCGTGAGGCAGGCTGGCGAGGGAAGCCAGCGATTTGTCGTCGACTGGATTCTTCAGGAGACGGGCTACCCGGCGTGGCATGGCGGGAGCCCGACTTCGCTCTCGGCCGACGCGGCACAGCTCTCCTGCTTCCACACCCCCGAGATGCAGGCGAAGGTCGATGACATCGTCACCCGGTTCGTCGACGAGGCCGACGCGGCGCACCGCTTCAGCGTGCGTGTCTTCGGCATCGGCAGTCCCGCGTGGCGGACCGATGCGCGGCCGTCACTCGTGGCGATCCCCGCGGCCACGCCCGGCGTGCAGGCCTGGATCGCCCCGCGGGAGACGGCGGCCGTCGTGCTGGCACGGCTGCGTTCTCGAGCCGACTGCCAGGAGCTTCCGACTGGCCCGGTGCTGGCCGCCAACGGCCTGCCGGCGACGCTCTCCGGGGGCCGGAAGCAGTCGTACGTGCAGGATGTCGCCCCGCGGCCCGACGCCTGGCCCGGCTGGCAGATGCAGTCTTCCGCCTGCGACGAGGGGCTGGCGATCGACGTGCACCCCCTCATCTCCCGCGATCAGACGGCCGTCGAGGCCGTGATTCGCTGCCGGATCGACCAGATCGAACGGATGGCCGCCGTCTCGCTCGCGTCGCCCGTCAACCAGCAGCGGGTGCAGGTCGAGGTGCCGCAGGTCTCGGCCGTTCGCGTGGGGGAGCGGTTTCGTTGGCCGGCCAACCAAACCCTGTTCATCGGACTCGGGTTGGTGCCCTGGCCGCTGCCGGCGCAAAATGTGTCGCCGGCAGCCCTGCTGTCGGACGTGAAGCGGTGCGACGTGGTGATCGTCGTCGAGCCCAGACTCGGTGGCGGCCCGTAGGTGGAGCGGCTCGCGGACAGGGCTGGGCCAGCAACAAACAGGATGCATGCATGAGCGGATCGGCCGGGCGTCGGGTGGTGGTCACGGGGATCGGTGTCGTCTCTCCGCTGGGGCTCTCGCCCGACGACCTCTGGAAGGGTTTGATCGAGGGCACGAGTGCCGTCGGCCCCCTCGACGCCTTCGATTCCGGCGGAATCCCGCTGCACGCTGCTGCCCAGGCCCGGGGCTTCACCGGCGAGATCGACAACTTCGGTCCCCTCGACGCCGACCGCAAGAAGGCGATCCGCAAGGGCTGCAAGGTGATGTGCCGGGAGAGCCAGATGGCGGTTGCCGCGGCGCAACGGGCGCTCCACGACAGCGCCGCGGCCAGCCATCATCCGCCGGAGCGGTTCGGCTGCGTGTTTGGCTCGGACTACATGCTGACACTCCCCGAAGACTTCACCGCCAGCGTGGCCAAATGCCGCGGTGCCGACGGCGGCTTCGACTTCGACCGTTATGCCACCGATGGCATGCCCCAGCTCACGCCCCTCTGGCTGTTGAAGTATCTGCCGAACATGCCAGCCAGCCACATCGCGATCTACAACGACCTCCGCGGCCCGAGCAACTCGCTCACGCTCCGCGAGGCGGCCGGTCATCTGGCCGTCGGCGAGGCCGTGGTCACGATCCAGCGAGGGGCCGCCGACATCATGGTGGCTGGCGCGACGGGCACCCGCGTCCATCCGATGAAGACCGTGCATGCCCTCCAGAGCGAGGAGGTCGCCACCGGTTCCGACGATCCCGCGTTGTGGAGCCGTCCTTTCGACAAGCATCGCCGAGGCATGGTGCTCGGCGAGGGCTCGGCGGTGCTGATCCTCGAAGAGCTCTCCCACGCCCAGGCCCGCGGCGCCACGATCTACGCCGAGGTCATCGGTCATGCGGCTCGCACCGCCACCGCCCAGGGTGGTCAGGGGAGGCTCCGCACTGCCGTTGGCCACGCCATGAGGCGGGCCCTCCAGATGGCCGAGATCTCGCCCGCCGGGATCGGTCACATCCACGCCCACGGGCTGAGCACCGTGGCCGGCGATCGGGCTGAGGCCGAGGCGATTCACGACGCGATCGGCCCGGCAGCCAACACGATCCCGACCGTTGCCGCCAAAAGCCATTTTGGCAACCTTGGTGGCGGCAGCGGCCTCGTCGAGTGCATCGGCAGCATCCTCGCGCTCCGGCACGGCGAACTCTTCCCGCTGTTGAACCATGAGACGAACGACGAAGCCTGCCCGATCAGGCCGGCCCGCCGCGGCGATCCGGCCGGCGACGTCTTCATCTCGACATCGGTCACTCCCCAAGGACAAGCCGGATCGCTGGTCATGCGTTCATGGCGTGCATCGGCCTGATCGCAGGGCCCGGCGACAACGGCCGCTCCTTGACAGTCGAGGTCAACCGGCTTAATTTCCACGGGTTGCTCTCCTCGTGAGGATGGCTGCTGGTTCGCGGAATCGCTCTCCAAACGCCCGGTGCATGGCCCCATGCACGGGAGTTTCGGCGCCCATGTCGTGATATGGCGTCGGCCGTGCCGGCTGGGCCATCTCACGGACGGCATCCGAGAACCATCATGAAGCCCGAAGAAATCCTCCGCATCGTCGACGCGATCCATCGCGACAAAAACATCGACAAGGAGATCGTGTTCCAGGCGATCGAGGCCGCCCTGGTCACAGCCCTGTCGCGACAGTACGGCGAGACCGCCGAGATCGCGATCGCCATCGATCGCATTGATGGCAAGGTCAGCGGCACCCACGACGGCCAGCCACTCGACACCGCCGAACTGGCCGGCCGCATCGGCGCCCAGACGGCCAAGCAGGTGATCATCCAGAAGATCCGCGAGGCCGAACGGGACGCGATCCACGACGAGTTCGAGGAGCAGATCGGCCAGATGGTCTCCGGAGTCGTGTCGCGGTTCGAGGGCTCCACCGCCACCGTCACGCTCGGAGCACAGGAGGCGATCCTGCCCAGGAGTGAGCAGATCCCGGGCGAGTCGTACCATCCCAACGAACGGGTCAGGGCCACGATCTTCGAGGTCCGCAAGGTCGGCAGCCGCGTCAAGATCATCCTTTCCCGAATCCGTCCCCAACTGGTTCAGCGGCTCTTCGAGCAGGAGATTCCCGAGATTGCCGACGGCGTGATCGAGATTCGCGCGATTTCGCGTGAGCCCGGCTATCGCAGCAAGGTGGCCGTGATCAGTTCCGACAACCGCATCGACTGCGTCGGCGCCTGCGTCGGTGTCCGCGGCAATCGCATCAAGAACATCGTCGAGGAACTCGGCGGCGAACGAATCGACATCGTCCGCTGGAACGACGACCTGCAGGTGCTGGTCCCCAATGCCCTGCAGCCGGCAGAGGTCGACGAGGTGATCCTCTGCCAGATGCTCGGCCGGGGAATCGTTCTCGTTCGCGAAGACCAGCTCTCGCTCGCCATCGGCCGCCGGGGTCAAAACGTGCGGCTGGCCAGCAAGCTCTGCGGCTGGGACATCGAAATCATGACCCGCGAAGAACTCGATCAGCAGATCGAGCGGGCCATCACGGGCTTCTCCTCGATCGAAGGGCTCGATGAATCGGTCGCCGAAAGGCTCGTGGGCGAGGGATTCCTCTCGTACGACGACCTGTCGGTGATTGAGCCTGACGATCTCATGGAAATGGGCGGCTTGACCGCCGAGGCCGTGGACGCGATTGTTGCTGAGGCGGAGAGTCGAGCTGCGATGGCGGAAGTGGCCGCGGCGGACGAGCGTCGGAAACAGCGAGAGACGGATCGGATCGCCAAGGCGACCGCCGACGCCGATGCCGCCGATGCGTTGGCAGCCGAGGCTCTGGCAGCGGAAGCAGTGGCCTCCGGTGGAGTCGAGGTGGTGGAGTCGGGACTTGCCGAGGCGGCTCCCGAATCCTCGCCCGAGTCGTGATGGTCGGAATCGTGTGTATGAAGACCGGGTTCGCAGGTTCTAGGATCGTTTCTGGGATTGGCGAGAGGCGTTTCGAGAGAGGTTCGAGTGGCTGTCCGAATCTATACGCTGGCAAAAGACCTGAAGATCGACAGCAAAGAGCTGGTCGAACTGTGCACGCGCGCCGGCATCCAGGACAAGGGTTCGGCGTTGGCGAGCATGACCGACGAAGAGGTCGCCAAGCTCAAGGAGTTCATTGCCGGGAAGTCGCGGCCGCCTGAGCGTCCCGCCCCGTCGCCGCCCGGCAAGCCGGTGCCCTCCGCTCCCGTGCGGCCCACGCCGGCCGCCTCGACCACGCTCAAGCGCGAAGATTACATCGCTCCGGCCGGTGTCAGCGGAAAGGGCAAGCCTCCCGAGATGTCGCCGCCGAAGCCGGCTGCGGCGGAAGTCAAGCCGCGACCGTCGGTTCGGCCGGGTGGCGATGGCCCCAGGCCCGTGCCGCGGCCCGCGTTCAAGCTGGCACCGATGCCGGCGTCTGGCCGACCGCCCATCACGCCGCGGCCCACCTCTCAAGAGCCCGTGGCCCAAAAGCCCGACGTCAAACTTCCGCTCGACGCCATCCGCAGTGCGAAGGCCGGCGGTGCGAAGCCGCTCGCCGACCACATGCGAAAGCATGAGCAACAGCGGGCGGGCGAGGCCCAGCGGCAGCGGACCGGCGGACTGCTCCGGGGCGGTGCCGGCGGCCCGGTGGCCGTGCCTCCTCCGATGCAGCCTGGCGTGCGACCGCGGCGCACGCCGAGCAAGACCGGACAAGGCGATGATTCGCCCGCCGGTCGTGAACAGCGGCAGCTCAATCGCAAGCGAACGGACGGCCGCAGCGGCGGTGACGACGACTACGGCAGCCGGCGACGGCGGGGCGGTCGGCCCCGCAAGGGTTCCGGAGTCTCGACGGCCGCGCCCCGCAAGACCAATGCCTCGATCCAGGTGCCGTGCAACGTCCGCGCCTTCTCGGAGGCGATCGGCCTGTCTGCCAGCGAGGTTCTGAAGAAACTCCTCGGCTTCGGCATGGAATCGATGCCGAGCATGGCCACCGTCCTCGACCGAGACACCGTTGAACTGCTCGCCGCCGAACTGGGCGTGCAACTCGATCTCAAGACAGCCGAGGATTTGGAAAAGGATCTGCTCGCCGGCTTCGACGCGGTGGACGAGGACCCCTCCCTCCGCCTCCCCCGGGCGCCCGTGGTCACCTTCCTCGGCCACGTCGACCATGGCAAGACGTCGCTCCTCGACAAGATCCTCGGCATCGACGTGGCGGCCCGTGAGAGCGGCGGCATCACCCAGCACATCCGGGCCTACACGGTCAACCGCAACGACAAGACGATCACCTTCGTCGACACGCCGGGCCACGAGGCCTTCACCCAGATGCGGGCCCGCGGGGCCAACGTCACCGACTGTGCCGTGATCGTCGTGGCCGCCGACGACGGCGTGATGCCCCAGACGGAAGAGGCCATCAGCCATGCCAAGGCGGCAGGCGTGCCGATCGTGGCCTGCATCAACAAGATCGACCTTCCCGGTGCCGACGTGCAGCGGGTTTACCAGCAACTGGCCGCCGCCGAACTCCTGCCCACCGAGTGGGGCGGCGAGACGGAGGTGGTGAAGACGAGCGCCCTCACTGGCGAGGGTGTCGACGGCCTGCTCGACACGCTGCTGACGATTGCCGAGTTGCACGATCTGCGGGCCAACCCCGAGCGGGCCGCAGCCGGCGTGTGCCTCGACGCCTCCATCCACGAAGGCCGCGGTGTCGTGGCCTGCCTGCTCGTCCAGAAGGGCACCCTCAACGTGGGTGATGCCCTGGTCTGCGGTGAGGCGAGCGGCCATGTGAAGTCGATGTTCGACACGCTCACCCGCCGCAAGGTCACGGTGGCCGGCCCCGCCCGGCCGGTGTTCGTGACCGGCCTCGACGTGCCGCCGGGTGCCGGCGATCGCTTCCAGGAGGTCGATTCGATCGCCAAGGCCCGCGAGGTGGCCATCAAGCGAAACGACATCCGCCGCCAGAGCCATCTCGTGAGTGCACCGGTGCACGTGACGCTCGAGACCCTTGCCGACCGGCTGGGCACCGAGAAGGCTCCCACCCTCAACCTCATCCTCCGGGCAGACGTCCGCGGTTCGATCGAGGCGATTCTCAAGGAGTTGCAGAAGCTCGATCACCCCGAGGTCAAGGTCCGAGTGCTGCAATCGACCGTTGGCGGCATCACGGAAGCCGACGTGCAACTCGCCGACGCTTCCGATGCCGTGATCATCGGCTTCAACGTGGTGCCCGACGAGCGGGCGCGGGCGCTGGCCGACGACAGGGGCGTTCAGATCCGTCGCTACGAAATCATCTATCAGGTCACCGACGACCTGAAGAAGGCGCTCGAGGGAATGCTCGCTCCGGAGAAGCGGGAGACCGATCTCGGACGCGCGATCGTGCAGCGGACGTTCTCGATCAGCCGCTTGGGAGTGATCGCGGGCTGCCGCGTGATCGCCGGGATCATCGCCCGCAATGGCCGTCTGCGAGTGATCCGCGACAGCCGCGTGATCGGCGACTACGGCATCGAGACACTGCGTCGGGAGAAGGACGATGCCCGCGAGGTGCGTGACGGCCTCGAATGCGGCATTAAGTTGGCGGGCTTCAACGACGTCAAGGAGGGCGACATCCTCGAGTGCTATCGCGTCGAGGAATTCGCGCGGACGCTCTCGTGAGCACACGACGACTCCTGAAGGCGGCCGAAGCGGTTCGCGAGGTGGTCAGCATGGCCATCCTCACCGAGGTTCGTGACCCACGGGTCCGCGACGTCACGGTGACGCGGGTGGAAATGGCGCCCGATATGCGGTCGGCGACGGTGCACGTCTCCATCATGGGTGGTCCCGCCAAGGAGAAACTCGCCCTTCAGGGGCTCGCTCGCTCGGCGGGATTTCTCCAGTCACGCATCGCCGACCGGATTGAAACGCGATACACGCCGCGACTGCGGTTCGAGCTCGACCTGGGTGTGAAGCACTCGATCGAAATCGCCCGCATGCTCGGCGAAGTGCTGCCCGCCACGGCGGCGGCAGCTGAAGACGAACCAGCCGATGTTTCCGTGGAGTCACCACAGGACGACGCATGACCGCATCGAAGAAACCCTCGTCCGGCGGCAAGAAGCCCGCCGCCCACCAGAAGAAGCCGGCCGCGAAGCACGCCGCGGCCAAACCG
>JAUMAF010000145.1:0-30262 GCA_032117045.1 Pirellulales bacterium
CGATCCGCTTGAGCGGATTGGTCGACGCAGGCAGGATGCCGAAGCGCCGGCGGCATCCGAGTGAGTGAAGCCCAGGATGGGCGCAACGAACGTCCGGCGACGGGGCACGGGCAGCCCCGAGCCGCGGACCAGAGCGGCACGCGGCCTCCCGCTCAGTCGGCTTGTACTGAAGCCCGCGGGCTTTTCGCTCGGCCACGACTGCCTAGACTGTGTGCATTCGCCGCGGCACGTGAGTAACAACCATGCAGTATTGGCTGATCAAAAGTGAGCCCGACGTCTTTTCGATCCACGATCTCGCCAAGGCGAAGCGGAAGACGACTCACTGGGAGGGCGTTCGCAACTATCAGGCCCGCAACTTCCTGCGGGGGATGAAGAAGGGTGACCTCGCGATCTTCTACCATTCCAATGCGACTCCTTCGGCCATCGCCGGCATCGTCGAGATCGTCCGCGAGGCCTATCCCGATCCTGCCTCCTGGGATCCCGCAAGCGATTCCTACGACCCCAAGGCATCGCCCGAGAACCCGGTCTGGTCGATGGTCGACGTGCGGCTCGTCGAGATCTTTTCGCGGGAGATCCCGCTCGAAGAGCTGCGCGGTGTGAAGGCCCTCGCCGGCATGGAACTCGTGCGCCGCGGGAGCCGGCTTTCGGTCCATCCGGTCACGACGGCCGAGTTCCGCACGATTCGGACCCTTGCCAAAAAGATGCCGGCCGACAGGACATAATGATGCCATGCCCTGCCGTATCGAGCCGTCGACCACATCCAGCGAGCCGACCGAGAAGCCGCTTCCCGAGGCGCTCGCCTGGATCGACGAGGGGCTCGAGCGACTCGCCGCGGAGGGCCTCGAGCGGCCACACCGGGTGCGTGACGGACGGCAGGGGGGCGAGATCGTCCTCGACGGCAGGCGGCTCCTCAACTTCGGCGCCAACGACTATCTCGGCTACGCCGGTGATGTCCGACTGACGAAGGCGGCGTCGAAGGCGGCCTGCGCGGAGGGTTTCGGTGCCGGTGCCAGCCCGCTGGTGAGCGGCCATTCCCGGGCCCACGACCTCCTCGAGGGGGCGATCGCCGATCTCCTCGACGTTCCGGCGGCGGTCACGTTTCCCAGTGGCTTCGCTGCCAACTCCGCCACGATCGCGGCCCTCGTCGGTCCCGGTGATTTCATCGCCAGCGACGAACGGAACCATGCGAGCATCATCGACGGCTGCCGGCTCGCGCGGGCCGAGGTGGCGGTCTACCCGCACCGCGACCTGGCGGCACTCGACGGCCTGCTCGCCTGTGCGGCCGGCGACCGACGGCGGCTGATCGTCACCGACTCGCTGTTCTCGATGGACGGCACACGAGCGCCGCTGGCTGATCTCTGCGACCTCGCACGGGTGCACGACGCGATGCTGATGGTCGACGAGGCGCATGCCACGGGCGTGTTCGGCGATCGCGGCAGCGGCCTCGTCGAGGCGGCCGGCTGTGGCGATGGCGTGCACATCCGCACCGGCACGCTCTCCAAGGCGGTGGCCGCGGCCGGTGGCTTCGTCGCGGGCCACGCCGATCTCATCCGCTGGCTGCGGCACACCGCGCGGGCCTGGATCTTCTCCACGGCCCACCCGCCGGCGGTCGCGGCCGCGGCGACCCGAACGATCGGGCTGTTCCGGGAGGAACCGCATCGGCGGCACGAACTCCTGGCTCGGGCCGGGGATTTCCGCGGCCGGCTGGCGTCGGCTGGCTTCGATATCGGCGGAGCCGAGTCGCAGATCGTGCCCATCGTGGTTGGGCCACCACAGGCGGCCGTCGCCCTTGCCGCGCGACTGGCCGACCTCGGCTTCTTCGTGCCGGCGATCCGGCCGCCAAGCGTGCCGGTAGGGAGAAGCCTTGTCCGCGCGAGCCTCTCCTGGCTTCACTCGTCGTCCGACCTTGAAAGCCTCGCCAATGCCCTCGTCGCCGTCCGCTGAAGGTCCCCGCTGGTGCGTGATCGGTGCCGGCCCATCGGGTCTGGCGGCGGTGCGGCACCTCCGCGCCGCCGGCATCGACACTGAATGCCTGGAGCGCGAGGATGGCACCGGAGGCAACTGGTACTTCGGCGCGGCCACCAGTCGCATCTTCGCATCCACGCGGCTGATCAGTTCCAAGTCGCTGACCGGCTTCACGGACTTTCCGATGCCGAGCCATCTGCCCGCCTACCCGGACCACCGGCAGTGCCTCGATTACCTGCGGAGCTACGCGCGGCATTTCGACCTCGATCGCCACATCCGTCTGCATTCCGAGGTCGAGCGGATCGTGCCCGTGGGCGGCCCGGGGGACGGGTGGATCGTGCATGTCGCCGGAAGCGAGCCACGGCGGTACGACGGCGTCGTGATCGCCAATGGCCACAACCATGTGCCACGGCTCCCCGAAATCTCCGGTCGGTTCACGGGAACCCTGCTCCACGCGGCCGACTACAAGTCGCCCACACATCCGGTGCCGATCGCCGGTCGGCGGGTGCTCGTGATCGGCGGGGGCAACTCGGGCTGTGACATCGCGGTCGACTCCGCGCGGCATGCGGCCCGCACCGTGCACTCGACCCGCCGGGGATACTTCGTGGTGCCTCGGGAGATCTACGGCCGCGCGGCCGACCTCCGCGGCGAACGCCTGCTCGCGATGGGATCACCCCTCTGGCTGCGGCGGCTGGTGAGCCTGCGGCTCATTGATCGCACGATCGGGCTGCCCCACCGCCACGGCCTCCCCCGACCCGATCACCGGCTCTACGAGACGCATCCGGTGATCAACTCGGACCTGCTGCGGCTGATCGACGCCCGGATGATTCATCCCGCCGGCGACGTGGCGGCTTTCGAGAATGACGTCGCCGTGTTTCGTGACGGCAGCCGCGAGTCGTTCGACGTGGTGATCGCGGCCACCGGCTATCAGATCTCGATTCCCTTCATCGATGCCCGGCTGCTCGGCTGCGCGGGAGTGGGCGGCCTCCCGCTGATCCCCACGGGCCTGTTCCTGAACATGCTGCACCGCAATCGCGATGACCTCGCCGTCGTCGGCCTGATCCAGCCCGACAGCGGCCAGTGGGGGATCACCGATCTGCAGGCGAAACTGGTCGCCCGCATGGCCTTGGCCGCCTGCCGATCGCCCCGGGCGGCTGCCTGGCTCTACGCGGCCCGGCAGCGGCCGGTTGCCTCCTCCTCGATTCGTTATCTCGACTCGCCGCGGCATGCCCTCGAAGTGGAGCATTTTTCGTATCGCCGGCAGCTCGAGCGGCTGATCGCGGCGCTGGATCGCCGGCTCAGGCGCGACAACGCTGCGGCCGCTCGCCGGCCTACCAGCAGGTGCGGCCGCCGTTGACGGCGATGGTCTGACCCGTCACGAACGCCGCCTCGTCGCTGGCGAGATAGACGGCGGCCCAGCCCACCTCCTCGGGCCGACCCCAACGGCCCACGGGGATCGTGGCCCGGTAGGCATCCTTGTCGGCCTGCGGGTCGGCCGCGTGCCGCTCCACGGGAATCCATCCGGGGGCGATCATGTTGACCGTGATGCCGTGCGGCGCAAGCTCGTGGCACATGCTTCGTGACCAGCCCGTCTGCCCCCCCTTGGCCGCGACATACGCCGAGAAGGGCGCCACGCCGAGGTGAAAGACTTCACTGGTGATGTTGATCAGCCGGCCGTGTCGCCGCGCCTTCATTCCGGGCAAGGCTCGTCGGGCGAGCAGGTAGGGACTCTTCACGAAGAAGTCGAGCATCTGCTGATGGAAGTCCCAGTCGTATTCCTCGATGGGCTTCAGCGGCTGGGCGGGAGTGGCGTTGGCCACCACGATGTCGACCGGGCCCAGCGATCGCTCGATCGCCGTCACCATGCGATCGACGTCGGCTTCGCTCGTCACGTCAGCCTGCACCAGTTCCGCGACGATGCCCGCGGCCCGCAGTTCGGCAAGGGTCTCCTCACCGCGAGGCCGGTCGTTGGCGTAGTTGATGGCCACCTTCGCACCGGCCAGCCCGAGACACCGCGCCATGGCCTTCCCCAGTCCGGTCGTGGATCCGGTCACGACCGCCACGCGGCCGGCAAGCGAGAAGCAGGATGCGGGACCCGAACCAGAAGCCGACATCGAACCTCCTCGTATGCTGACGCCCGCGGCGGACGGGGCTTCAGCGAATCGCCGGCGCCCAGCCGCTGGTCAGGTGGTGGATGATACCGGCAATCGCTCCCTGCCGTTTGCTCGAGCGGGCCGCGGCGATCGTGCAGTCGGCGAGCGATGCGGTGAGCGTTCGCTGCCTCACCTGCTCGATGACTCCGGCGAACCGTTCCTCCGAACCGGTCAGGAGCGTGCCATGCACGAACAGCGCCGTAGGATTGAAGATGTTGATCACGGCGGCGATCGCGATGGCCAGATAGGTGGAGACGAGTCGGGTCTGATCGTGAAACTCGGCGGGGCGGCTGGCAAGCAGCGCGGCCGCCTCGTCGATCCGGATCGGCCTCCCGAGGTGCTCGCCCATGAGCCGCACAAGTGCCGTGTCGGTGGCCAGCGTCTCCAGGCAGCCACGGTTGCCACAGCCACAGCGGATGCCGTCGGGGGCCACGGTGATGTGCCCCACCTCACCGGCCATGCCCCCGTGCCCGGCGAGCAACTGCCCGCCGCTCATCACGCCGAGCCCCAGGCCCGTGGCGGCGTCGAGCACCGCGAAATCCTGCAGCCCGCGGGCATTGCCCCCCATCCGTTCACTCAGGCAGAGCCCATCCGTCTCCTGGAGCAGCAGACACGGCACTCCCAGTCGTGCTTCAAGGTCCAACGCCGGATTCCGCTTGTCGAGGATATGGAGATTCGGCGAGACGACGATCTCCCGCAGCCGATCGTTGACCAGTCCCGGCACGCTGACGCCGACACCGTGCACCTTGCCGGTCACAGCGGCCAGCAGGGCCCGGCAGCGTTCCGCGATCTCATCGATCAACGCAACGTAGGAGTCGGGCGTCAGAAACTCTCGCGTCGATGCGTCGGTGGCAACACCATCCAGTCCCGCGACCGTCACGCATGATGCCTTGGCGTCGATCACCACTCCGAGCACCACCGCCGACTCGGCCGCCATGCGAACCAGCCGGCCCGGACGGCCAAGCGCCTGCTCGAATGGATCGAGTTCCTCGAGCAGACCGCATCGCAGGAGCGAATCGACCGCCTTCGATACCGTCGGCGCGGTGAGGCCCGACATGCGGGTGAGCATGGCCCGCGACGACGGCCCTTGCTGCTGCAGCACCTCGAGCAGCCGCCGTTCGTTGATCCGCCGCAGGAGCGGCGACTCGATTCGGGTGTGGGCGTGCGTCATGGCTCATGGCCCCTGGAAACGGTGCTGGACCTTGATGCTACGCTCAATTGACCTTTTGTTAAAGCCGCTTAGAATAAAGCTGATTGGGCTTCACGTCGGTGGGCTTCGGTAGAGCATTGGGCATCCCGATGAGTGTCACGCGACATGGCCCTGTCTCTTTCGGTCGTTCGCGTGGAGCCGTGCGGCTCGCGTTGGCCCGGCCCGCGTGGATCGTGTCACTCGGGTGCGCACTGTTCACACCCACGGCATCCGCCGCTGAGCCGGTCGATTTCTCGCGAGAGATTCAGCCGCTCTTGGCCAGGCGGTGCTTTTCCTGCCACGGACCCGACACGCAGGAAGCAGGGCTCCGGCTCGACGAGCGTTCTGCCGCCACGGCAGAAGTCGACAGCGGTGGCCGGGCGATCGCGCCAGGCGCACCGCTCGAGAGCGGCATGCTCGCGCGGATCATGTCCACCGATCCTGACGTGCAGATGCCCCCCGAGGGCCCTCGGCTCACCGCGGCCCAGGGAGACCTCGTCCGCCGCTGGATCGCGGAAGGAGCCGAGTTTCGCGGGCACTGGGCCTTTCAGCCGCTCGTCAGGCCGGCTCTGCCGGGCGGCGAGGCCCCGGCGGACGGCAACCCGATCGATGCCTTCATCCGTGATGGGCTTCAGCGCCGCGGCTTGCCGCTCCCACAGCCGGCCGACCGGCGAACGCTCCTGCGGCGGGCCGCCTTCGACATCACCGGCCTCCCGCCGACCGAGCGGGATCTTCGGGACTTTCTCGCCGATGACACTCCCGCCGCCTGGGAAAACGTCGTCGACCGGCTCCTCGCCTCGCCGCACTACGGCGAGAAGTGGGCCCGCCACTGGCTCGATCTCGTTCGCTACGCCGACACCAACTCCTTCGAGCGTGACGACGACAAGCCGCATGCGTGGCGGTATCGCGACTACGTGATCCGTTCGCTCAACGACGACAAGCCCTACGACCAGTTCGTGATCGAACAGATCGCCGGCGACGAACTCAAGACCGCGACGCCCGAGGCCCTGATCGCCACCGGCTACCACCGGCTCGGGATCTGGGACGACGAACCTGCCGACCAGCTCCAGTCCCGATACGACTGGCTCGACGACATCGTCTCGACCACCGGCCAGACGTTCTTGGGCCTGACGATCAACTGTGCCCGCTGCCATGACCACAAAATCGATCCGATCCTGCAGCGCGACTACTACGCGATGCTGTCCTTCTTCAGCAACATCACGCCGATGGGCGGCCGTACCATGGCGACCGAAAACATCGAGCGGACGATCTTTTCCGACGATGAATCCCGCCGGCGGTACGAGCAGCGGGTCGCGGACCTGGCAGCGCGGCGGCAGGCGGCCCAGATGGCCGTGACGGCGATCGAGACTCGGTTCCGCACGGCCTGGGAGGCAGAACACGCCCGCCCCGTGGGCGGCGGCGATCTCGACGACCTCGAGTTTCGGTTCTACCGCGACTCATGGACAAACCTGCCTCGGTTCGACGAACTGAAGCCGGAGGACCTCGGCCCGGCGCCCAACAATCTGTTCGACATCACGGTGGCACCATCCCTGAGGCCCGACAACTTCGGCTACGTGTTCACCGGGTTTCTCAAGGTGCCCGAGCCTGGCGACTACACGTTCACACTCGACTCGGACGACGGCTCACGGCTCTCGATCGATGGCCGCGTCGTCATCGACTACGACGGCATTCACGGCGAGGGGCAGCCGCGTTCGGCGACCGTGCCGCTCACCGCCGGGCGACTGCCGGTACGGCTCGACTATTTTCAGGGCATCTACGGCCGCGGCCTCACGGTGTCGTGGTCCGGACCGGGGATCGAATCCCGGAGGCTCTCGGCATTGCCCCGACCGCGTAAGCGAGCGGCGGCCATGGCTGACGGGGAGCTCGACCTCGCGACCGCGATCCGCAACGACGGCGAGCGGGTCCTGGGAGAAGCAGGCACACGCGACTACGACGCCAAACGGAAAGCACTCCAGAAACTCACGCGGGAGAAAGTGCCCGTCGACAAGGCGCTGGTCGTGACCGAGCACGGCCCCACGGCGGCCGAGACCTTCCTCCTGCCCCGCGGCAATCCCCACGCCCAACCCACGCCGGCCAACCTCGTCGAGCCGGCGTTTCCCAAGGTGCTGGGCGGTGGCAGGCCCGAGATCGCACCCCCGGCAGGCACCAACACGACCGGCCGACGGATGGCGCTGGCGAAGTGGATCGCCTCCCCCTCTAATCCACTCACCGCTCGGGTCATGGCCAATCGCGTTTGGCAGCATCACTTCGGCCGCGGCATCGTTCGCAGCGCGAGCAACTTCGGGCTGATGGGCGATCCCCCGACCCACCCGGAACTGCTCGACTGGCTGGCGGTGGAGCTCATCGCCGGCCATTGGCGGCTCAAGCCGCTCCACAAGAAGATTCTCATGTCGCAGGCCTATCAGGCCGCCTCGACGGGCGATCCCGTGGCGCTCATCAAGGATCCCCTCAATGATTCCTTCTGGCGGTTCGACATGCGGCGGCTCACGGCCGAAGAGCTCCGCGACGCGATCCACGTAACGAGCGGCGCGTTCAATCCCACGATGTTCGGGCCGGGTGTCTACCCCGCCATCCCCAAGGCGGTCATGGCCGGCCAATCGATTCCGGGCAAGGGCTGGGGTGACTCGCCGCCGGAAGAGCAGGCACGCCGCAGCATTTACGCCCATGTGAAGCGATCGCTCCTCACGCCGATCCTTGCCGACTTCGACGTGGCCGACACCGACACGACCTGCCCCGTGCGGTTCGTGACCACGCAGCCGACGCAGGCTCTGGGCATGATGAACGGTGAGTTTCTCCAGCGGCAGGCCCGCGTGTTTGCCGACCGCGTGCGGCGCGAGACGCTTCCCGCCGACGCACCGCCGGCAGCGGCCGCCGATGACGACACCGCCGCGCTCATCCGCCGGGCGGTCGAAGTGGCGCTCGCTCGTCCGGCCAGCGACGACGAGGTGGCCGCGGGAATCGCCCTCGTGGATGCACTTGAGGAGCAGGACGGTGTCGGCCCCAGCCGGGCGTTCGACCTCTACTGCCTGATGGTCTTGAACCTCAACGAACTGTGCTACCTGGATTGACCGCTGACTCCTGATCGCCATCCCACGGCGTGAACCGCGAACACGAGCATCACCCGCATCCGTCTCGGAGCCATCCGCCATGCCTTCCCGACATGCCCGACCTCACGGCCAGTTCTGCCGCCGCACCCGCCGCGAGTTCTTTTGGGAGGCAGGCGGCTCGTTCACGGGCCTCGCCCTCGCCGGCCTGCTCGATCAGGAGTTCCTCGGCCGGCAGGCCTGTGCCGCCGACGGGTCGGCGTTCGTGAATCCGCTGGCGGCGAAAGCTCCGCACTTCGTCGATCCGTTGACGGGAGCCCCCAAGGCAAAAAGCGTCATCTTCCTGTTCATGTACGGCGGGCCGAGCCACGTCGACACCTTCGACTACAAGCCCGCTCTCTATCCACTCGACGGCCAGACGATCGAGGTCAAGACCAAGGGCAGGGGCGGCGAGAAAAACCAGGGCCGCGTGGTCGGTCCGAAGTGGAACTTCAAGCAGTATGGCCAGTGCGGCAAGTGGGTGAGCGACCTGTTTCCGAATATCGCCGGCCACGTCGACGACATCGCATTTCTCCACTCGATGACGGCCGACTCGCCGATCCACGGCTCGGCGATGCTGCAGATGAACTCCGGGAAGATCCAATCGGGGGCCCCGTGCCTCGGCTCATGGGTCAACTACGGCCTCGGCAGCGTCAATGAAAACCTGCCCGGCTTCGTGGTGATGCTCGACCCGACGGGCGGCCCGATCTCGGGCGCCAAGAACTGGTCGAGCGGGTTCATGCCGGCCACCTACCAGGGCACGCTCTTGCGGTCGAAGGGGCCGCCGATCCTCGACCTCGCGCCCCCCGACGACATGCCGCAAGAGGCGCAGCGGGCGATGCTCGACGCCCTTCGCGAGGCCAACACGGCGCACCTGCTCTCGCGGGGCGACAACACGGAGCTCGCCGCCCGTATCGCCTCCTACGAGCTCGCCTGGAAGATGCAGGAGCATGCGCCGGAGGCGGTCGATCTCACCGGCGAGACCGCGGAGACCCAGCGGCTCTACGGTCTCGACAACCCGCGAACGGCCGACTTCGGCCGCCGCTGCCTGCTCGCGCGGCGGCTCGTGGAGCGGGGTGTGCGGTTCGTGCAGCTCTATTCCGGCGGCGCCCACAACGACGACAACTGGGACGCCCACGGCGACCTGGAAAAAAACCACACCTTCCACGCCGGCAACACCGACCTGCCGGTGGCGGCACTTCTCACCGATCTCAAGCGCACCGGCCTGCTCGACAGCACGCTCGTGATCTGGGGGGGCGAGTTCGGCCGCCAGCCCACCGCGGAGTATGCCGAGGGCACGGGCCGCGATCACAATGCCTACGGATTCACGATGTGGATGGCCGGCGGCGGCATCAAGGGGGGCGTGAGCGTGGGCGAGACCGACGAGCTCGGCGCGGCCGCGATCGCGCCGGTGCACGACGGCCGGACGGGCTATCACGTCAAGAGCCTGCATGCGACCGTGCTCCACCAGCTTGGCCTCGATCCCAACCGGCTGAGCTACTTCTTCGGCGGCCTCGACCAGAAGCTCGTCGGCGTCGAGCACGTCGAGCCGATCCGGGAGATCCAGGCCTGACAGACCATGGAAAAACGCTCTGCGGCTGCGGGCACCGAAGACGACGGCAGGCCGTCACCGTTGCGGCGGGAGGGTGAGCGTCGGCTGCGGCGCGGCGACGGGCTGCGGCGCGGATGCCGGGGGCTGCGGGCCGCCAAAGATCGCCTCCAGGCCCCGGCCGATGCCGTCATTGATCACGGCCTGAGCGGTGTTTTCCACGATCCGCCCCAGAATCAGGTCGATCGCCCGGGCATCAAACTGCGGCTTGTGGACGGTGCCCTTGAGCGGAATCACCAGCGGCGTGCGGAGCAACTGCCCCACGACCGGGGTCGAGCCGACGAGATCGCCCCGCAGCGCCACTTCGACCACCATTTCGAGCGTGCCGTCCTCGCCGACACTGCCGCCCGACCTGACCGTGAGCTGGCCCGCATCCATCATGAGCCCCTCGTGCGCCAGCCGCCTGCCTGCCAGTCGCACCCGCACCGGATCGGGGCGAATCCGAAGCAGCACCGCCTTGTCGCCGAACGCGAACCGCGGATCGATCACCGACTGCAGCTTTACGATCAGGTTCGCCAGTGGCTGAATGGCCGCGTTCGGGGTGACTTCGAGGTCCTCGAACACGATCTGTCCGGCCAGATCACCGGCGAACGGATCGCCCAGCGGCACTCGCGCTCCGGCCAGATCGACGCTTGCCAGACCCGAAATGTGCGTCGAATGGCCGAGCACGGGCGAGAGCCACTTCACCCACCGGTCGCAGAGCGGCCCGGAGAGCGCGACTCGCTCGGCGACGCGGCCGGGCGGCACGATCAGTTCACCGGGCCACGGGGAGAGGCGGATCCAGGGCGCGGCACGAAGCCGGCCGCCGGCAGCGGAAAGGTCGAACGGTCCGAAGGCGAGTTGCCCTTCGAGGAGCCGCACCGCCATCTCGCCGGCGGCGAGCGGAAATCCTTCCACATCACCGGCCGTCCAGGCCGCCGATGTGTCGACCGACAGGCTGCGGATCCGTTCGTCGATCGCCGTCGAGGCCGACGGCGCGGCCACCGGCTTGGCAAGCCGCGCCGTCAGGCCGCCCTCGCCGGGATCGCGGCCCCGCGTTGCGGAAAGCCAGTCATCGGGCAGCGAAAGGGTTGCGGGAGCTTCTGGCCCAGGAGCGGTCCCGGCCAGCACCGCTGACGCGGGCGGGGCGGCAGCGGCGAGCGGACCTCGAAGTGCGAAGGGCCTCCCGCCCGCACCGGCCAGTCGCACGCGGCCTCCCGTCCAGGGCATCAGGAGCCGCGAGACCTGACCCCAGTCGTAGGCGGCAGTGCCGTCGATCGCCACGGTGCGGCGTGAGGACCAGTCATCGACGACGCCTGTGGCCGACACTGCCAGCGTCGACGACTCGACAGCCAGCCGGTCGATGTGCAACTGGTCGACAACGCCACCACCGGCGGCACGGGGCCGCGTCACTTCGAGTGCCACCGTCATCCGGGGCTCGCTCCAGAGAGGTCGCGCCGCAGCGGTGGCGGTCGCGAGCGCGAGCTGACTGCCGGTCGCCTCGATGAGCGTGTTGACGCCGGTCTGGGTATCCACGACCTCGACCGTGCCCCAGACACGGCCCGCCGCCGGCCACCGTGCCGCGAGTTCCGCCGGCACGAGCCAGCGTTCGATCCTGGCAACATCCGCCTGCCACTGCATACGGCCCCGGAGACGATCCACCAATGGAACAGTCGCCGCAGGAATCGCTGCGGACGGTGCGGCTGGGGTTGGCATCCAGGAGAGGCCGCCGGTGCGAACCGACAGGGTGGCGGAGAGGAGTTCGGCCGAGGCAATGTCGATCTGTCCCGTCACCGCCTGAACGCGGCCAGCCACGGTCGCGACCAGCCGCGGTTCGGCGATCTCGCGGCCCAGCCAGCGGGCGGTGAACTTCTCGATCTCGCCACCGGCTCGTTCGATCCGCCAGACATCGCCCGCGGGCGACACCGCGACGGCGGCGTTGATGCCACCCGCAAGTTCGAGACCATCCGCAGCGATCATCGGCGCGACCAGCGCCAGCCGTGGCTGCCAGCTGGCCAGCTCCCCGGCAATCGAACATTCGGCGGCGACCGCGTCGGCATTGGCAGCGGGCCGAATCCAGGGCGCGGCCGTTGCCTTCGAGAGGCCGACGACCGCCATGCAATCGATGAACACGCCCCCCGCGAGCGACGCCTCGAGCCGGTCCGCACCGCATGCCAACACCCCCCGCGCCTCCTCGACTGCGGCCACGCCCCCCGTCATGCTCCCGGTGCCCTCCACCTCGAGTGCCACCTCGGCATCCCGCCACGTCGGCCGGCCCGAGCTGGCAACCTCGAGATCCGTGACGCTCGCCGTGGCCTTCAGCGACCGCCCGCCGGTGCCGGTATCACCGCCACTGACGTCGATTCGCCCCCGGGTGCGGCCCTTCGCGGTGACGGCGCCGAGATCGAGCACTTCGGCCAACTGGCTCACGAGTCCGCCGAGGTCGGCCGTCCACTGGATTCCGAGCACGGCCGGCGTGCCCGCGGCGGAGATTTCCACCGCCTCTGACACCAGCCGCGCCTCCTCGATCCGGAGCCGCTCATCACGTCCGGGCCCCCGTCGTCCCTTGAGCCAGGCGGTAAACGGCTCGGGCCAGGCGAGGGGCTTTTCCCGTGGCGCCGCATCGGATGCCGTAGCGACACCCTGCACCGCGGTGAGATCGCGGGCCGTTGCGCGGAGTTCGAGCAGCCGGTCGTCACCATCCGCACGCGATGTCGCAGCGAACCGCAGCCCGCCCCCCGTGACACGCACGTCCGGCCGCACCTCCAGACCGCTGGTGAGCGCACGCGACGCGGCTGCCAGATCGACATCGACCGAGAGCGTAAAATCCTCACCGACAATCTCCTCGGCCCAGCGATCGATATCGTCCTTCGGCAGCCGCAGCCCCCCCGAGGCCTCGGCGCGAAACATCGGCGACGTGGCCGCGAACCGCTGGACGAGGATCCGGCCCCGGTCGAAGACCACGTCGAACGGCATCACGCACCGCTCGATCATGAATCGCTCGTCGAGATCCACGGCATCGCAGAGCACTGCCTCGTCGAGCGAAAGTTCACCCTGAGCACGACGGCCGCCTGCGTCATCGGTGACGTCGAGCCGGATGTCGGCGATCCCGTCAATGAGATGTGACAGACCGAACCGGGTGGCAACAACGCTCGATGCGCCGAGCGGCAACCGATGGGCGGCGACCGTCACCGTTCGGGAACCGTCGGCACCGGCCGCCGGCGACGACAGCGACCAGCCCCCGTCGCGAACCAGCACCGCGGCTGCAGCGGTGGGAATCGTGGACCGGTCAAGACGCGTTCGTTCGCCCGCGGCCGGTAGTGGCGGCGTGCCTACGGTGGGGAGGGGAGATCCGGCGGGTCCGGCGGAATGCCGCAGCCGGCCGGCCGCCGTCCATCCGGAGAGTGAGCCGTCGGGCAGGACGGTCCCGGCTGCGATCACATCGGAAAGCCGCCATGCATCCTGCCGCACGACGTCGACCAACTCGACGGTGGCATGAACCACCTCGAGCTCCATGGCCGGAGACCGTCCGGCTGCAGCCAGCCAGGCGGCGAGAATGTCCTCCAGCGAACTGCCGTCGCCGCGCACCTCGATGAGCGCCTCCGGCTCCACCAGCCGCACCGTGCCGAGGTTTTTTGGTTCGAAGGCCAGCTGCAGGAGTCCACGATCGATGACCAGCATGGGCACGACGACCGCGGCACGGCCCGCGCGGTCCCGCAGGACCACGTCACGGTATTCGAGGCGGCCGATCCAGTTCCAGGTTGCCCCGCCGCTCGAGATGGTGCCGTCGATCCCGGCAAAGGCGGCGGCCAGCGGCTGATCGCGGAGGCTCGTGTGCACCACCAGGAAGGGTGCCGCCCACGTGACTGCGGCGAGGCCCGCGAGCACCGCAAGCGACACGAGCCCCCAGCGGCGCCGAGGCCGGGATCCCACGCCATGTCGGGAATGTCGCCTCGCCATGGGCGGAGTATAGGAGTCGCCCTCAGCCCCGCGAAGACGGGATTCCGAGGGCTTTGAGTCGCGCGAGGTCGCGGGGGGTGTCGATGTCGAAAAATGATTCGAGTCCGGGATCGACCTGCGCCACGTCGCCGGGGCCCACAAGCCGTACCGCGGCAGGCTCGCTCTCCCATAACGCCTCGATCATGGCCCGCAGGCCTCGTCCCACCGCCGCCGCCGCCGCGATCATCTCGACGAGATCGAGGGCCACGACCGAGACGAGCACCTGCGGATGCCCGCCGACGATCGGCACCACCAGCCGCACACCAGGCTCGCGGGCGATCTCGAGAAGCAGCCGGATCACGGCCGTCGAGAGCAGTGGAGCGTCGCACGCCGTGACAAACGCGACCCGCGGTCTCGAACCCTGCTGATCGGCGTCGCGTGCCTGCCGGAGGCCGTCGCAAAGCCCGGCGGTCGGTCCGGCTCCCGGAGTCGAATCCCGCACCACCTCCACCCCGGACGGAAGCTCGGGCAGCGGCTGCCCCTGAGCCGCAACGACGACCACCCTCGAAACGACGCCCCCGACCACCCGACACATGCGGCCGAGCAGCGACTCGCCCGCGAGCACGAGCGCCGCCTTGCCGCCGGGCCCGAGTCCGACAGCCCTCAGTCGCCGGGAACGGCCGCCGGCGAGCACGATCCCCACGGCATCCTTGGAGAGCGACGGGCTGGCTATGTCGTGCATCACTCGGCTCCAGCGGTGCCGCCGCCCACCGGCGACAACCCGGCTTTCATTCTACCCGCGCCGCGACAGTGTCCGGATGCCTGCACGCCGCCTGCGACAGTCACCGCTTGCCTCGTCCAGACCCATCGGCAAACGATCGACGGAGGATGACGAGCGTGGCGGTGACGCGCCACTCCGCCACTCGCGGCACGGCTCCTGCGGGACGCCCCGATGCGAGATGGTCTGGCATGACATGGCCTGGCTTCTCGGTCTCAAGGTTTTTTCTGGGTTCTCTGTCTTGCTTCTCATGATCTCGACCGCCCGGCCCTGCGGGCACCGGAGGATTCGATGGCATCCGTTCTCGATCAGTCGGCCGTGTCGATCGAGCCGCTCTCCGTGGAGGCGGTCCGGTCGCTCATGGCGCCGCACCCGGCGCCTTGTCTGTCGCTCTACCTTCCCACGCACCGCAACGTCCCCGGCAACACGGTCGACCTTCCGTCGTTTCGACATCTCGTCGGCGGCTTCGAAATGGCCCTGTCAGCCTCCAAGCCCCGCGACGAGATCGAGCGGCTGCTGCACCCGTTCCACAGACTCGCCAGCGACGTGGCGTTCTGGCGGCACACCCGCGACGGCTTGGCGGTGCTCGCCAGCGATGGCCGGGCACGGGTGTTCCTGCTCCAGCGGAGCGTGAAACCGTTGGCCGTGATCACGGGCCGCTTCCACACGCTGCCGCTCGTTCGCATCGCCACGAGCCTGCAACGGTGCCACGTGCTCGCGCTGACCAGCCGCGAGGCACGCATCTTCGAGGGAACGGTCTGGCACGATCCCGCCGGCACCGTGCTCGAGCAGCTCGATCCCGTGCCGCTCGTGGCGTTCCCCGGAAAGGAGCCGAACGAGGTGCTTGCCAGAGGAGACGTCATCGACGAGGAGACCTTCGAGCCTCATCGGGTCGAACGAGGCATGGGCCCGGCGGGCAAGGCCGGCACGACGGCCGTGCATGGGGGCGCGGGTTCGAGGCGGGATGACGCCGACGCCGACACCGAGATTTTTCTGCGGCATGTCGACACCGTCGTCCGCGAGCAGGTCTCTCGGTCCATCGGCCTGCCCCTGGTGCTCGTCGCAGCTCCACGGCTCGCCGCTTCGTTTCGAGGGCTGTCGCGAAACGACCTCCTCCTGGAAGAATATGTGGTGAAGGATCCGCACCTGATGAGCCACGGTGAACTCACCGCCGCGGTGGCGACCGTCTTCAAGACGGCGATCGCAGCAGAGATCGCCCGCGACGTGCGAGCCTTCGGCCACGCCAGAGACCGTGATCTCGCCGCGGGCGATCTGGCCGACATCGGCCGGGCGGCCGTGGCCGGTCGCGTGGCCACGCTCCTCATCGAAGCCGACCGGTTCGAGCCGGGGGTCTTCGACCGACGCGCGGGGGCGATCACCTTCGGTGCCGCAACGGCGGGAACACGCGATGCGGGTCGTGCCTCACCGGCTATCGATGCCGAGGATGTGTATGCCGCCGTCGCCGAGACGGTGCTGCTGCACGGCGGCACGATCCTCGCGCTCGCCCGCAACGACATGCCGACCGAGTCCGGCGTGGCGGCGATCTACCGCTATTGAGCGGCAGGCGACGTCCTCGTCAAAGCCGACCGGCCGTGAGGCCGCGGGCTCCTGTGAAAGCCGACCGGCCGTGAGGCCGCGGGCAAACGCCTCTGGATTCCGGCTCATCCCCGGGTGCACCCCACGCCTCACGGCGTTGGGCTTGGACAGACGGCCCCGCGAGACTCAACGAAAAGCCGTATCAGATATCCTGCGCCGCCACGCAGGTACACTTTTCGCATGACGCATACGCCCGGCCCTTTGAACGCCGCCTGCCCCGACCGCCGTGGCACCGGCTCCGAGAAGTGGGATCGCTACGCGGGTCGCGACGTGATCCCCGTCTGGGTGGCCGACATGGATTTTCCGGCGCCGCCGGAGGTGCTCGCGGCCATCCATGCCCGGGTCGAACACGGAGTCTTCGGCTACACGCACGAGCCGCCAGGATTCCGCGAGGCGCTCGCCGTCCATCTCGACCGCCTCCACGGCTGGCCGGTGGCGCCCGCGCGGATCGTGGGCACCCCCGGCGTGGTGACGGGGCTCGCGATCACGGCCCGACTGCTCACCGAGCCTGGCGACGAGATCCTTACCTTCACACCGGTCTACCCGCCGTTCCTCACACTCCCGGGTCTCGCGGGGAGGCGATGCGTCCGCGTGCCGCTGGCCCAAGAGACCATGGCCTGGGCGATCGACTGGGAGGCGCTCGAGGCTGCCGCATCGCCGACGGCCAAACTCCTCTGGCTCTGTCATCCGCACAATCCCACGGGCACGGTCTTCCGCCGCGACGATCTCCTGCGGCTTGCCGACTTCGCCGTTCGCCACGGCATCACGGTGGTCAGCGACGAGATCTGGGCGGATCTGCTGCTTGACGAGGATTCGTGCGGCAGCCGTCACATTCCCTTCGCGAGCCTCGACCATCCGGCGGCGGCCGCGGCTGTCACGCTCGTGGCCCCTTCGAAAACCTGGAACCTCGCTGGCCTCGGCTGCGCAGCGGCGATCCTTCCGGACGAGGCGATTGGCCGCCGCTGGCGGATCGCCGGCGGGGGACTCGTGCCGATGGTCAATCCGCTCGGCTACGCCGCGGCCATCGCGGCCTGGACGCACGGTGATGCCTGGCGGCGACGCCTCGTCGAGTTGCTTCGGCACCATCGAAGCCTCGTGCAGCACACGGTCGCATCGATTCCCGGCCTGTCGTGCGTGCCCGCGGAGGCAACGTATCTGGCATGGATCGACTGCCGTGGCACTGGCGTCGACGATCCGCAGGCCGCCTGCGAGGCCGCCGGCCTCGGACCCTCCGACGGCCGCGAGTTCGGCGCGCCGGGCTTCATCAGGATCAATGTCGCCTGCCCGACCGACCGGCTCGTCGAGGCGCTGGCCCGACTGCGGCGGGCCTTTCCCGGCTCGCTCAGCCGCGAGTCCACTCCTGGTCGATGAACCGCCAGGGCCGACCGGCAGGCGTTGCGTCGCGGACGATCTCCGGCAGACGGCGGTCCGTCCAGCCGTCGTAGCAGACGCGGCGGGCGAACCGCAGGATCGTCCACGGGAAGCCGACGGCGGAAAAGAATGGCGGGCCTGCCGACGGCCACGGGCCGCCGTGCTGCATCGACGGCACCACAGCGAGACCGGTCGGCATCCGGTTTTCGATGACGCGGCCCGCTCGCTCGAGGAGCAGCGGCACGAGCCTGGCGAAGGCGGCATCGTCGCTGCCATTGGCTGCGGCATACAGGCTCGCCCCGAGCGATCCATGCACGCGTGCCACGGCCTGCTCGAGCTGGGCCAGCGAGTCGCAGACGACGAGCACGGTCGCGTTGCCAAACGCTTCGGCGAGAAACGCATCCGGGCAGGAGAGCAGGTCGTCGCCCCTGACTTCGAGGAGCACGGGCACGTGACTGGCCGGCCCGGAGGCGGCCGCGGTGCCGGCGAGGATCCGCGCGCCGGCCGCTTCGAGATGGCCGATCGACGCCACGAGCCGGCTGCAGCCCGCCGGCCCGAGCAGCACCTGCGGCCCGATGGCGTTGAACTTCTCCACGACGGCGGTGATGAAGGCCATGGCGGCGGCGGCGGTGACGAGAAACACCACGCCGGGCTTCGTGCAGAACTGCCCTGCCGAGCCGGTCACGCTCGCCGTGAGCTCGTCGGCGATTGAGGCGGTCCGTTCCGCGACCGCACCAGGCAGGAGCACGACGGGGTTCACGCTTCCCATCTCCACCCAGATCACACGGCCGGCGGCACTGGCCGCGCGAAAGAGTTTTTCCCCGGCCAGCTGGCTGCCGGTAAAGCCCGTGCCGCCGACCCTCGGATCGGCGACCAGCCGCTCGCCGTCGGCCGGCTCGAGTCCGTGGACGAGCTGCACCGTCGCCAGCGGAAGGCCCGTCTCGCGCACGGCCGCCAGCGCTTCGGCGGCGGCAAGCCTCGAGACCGTCGGATGCCCTTCGTGGGCCTTGGCGATCACCGGGTTGCCGGCCGCGATCGCCGCGGCGAAGTCGCTGCCGGTCACGGCACCGTAGGCCAGGGGGAAGTTCGCGGGGGGAAAGACGACGACCGGCCCGAGGCCCTGGGCCGCGGCGCGGATGTTTTTGGCGCGATCGATCATCGCCATGCGCCAGGTGCCCTCGCGGGCGGCCGCGGCGGCCTGCCGCAACTGATCGAGCGTTCGCGGCATCTCGACGTCGGCGAGCCGAGGCTTCACGGCCAGGCCGGTCTCGGCATGCGCCGCTGCCACCAGATCGACGGCCCGTGCCTCGAGCCGGGCGGCGTAGGCCTCGAGAAACGCCGCGCTAGCCGAGCCGGGCAGCCTCGCCAGCTCCCGCGCGGCTGCCGTCGCAGCCTCGAGAGCCCTCTCGACATCGCTCCACGCGCTCACCGGCCACACCCCCTCGCGGACAGCGCCGGTCGCCGGATCGACCGCGCGATACGTGCGGCTGCTGCTGGCGGCCCTCCAGGCTCCGGCGACGAGGATCGGCTCGGGGGCGGGCATCGCGATGGCTCCGGGTGACGACGAATACGGCCGGTCGCAAGTCTAACGGTGGCATCGTCTTGCGACGGTGGGAAAAACGCCGACAATAGCCCCCTCACCCAGGACCGCCGCATGCGCCACGCCCCGATCGATCCCGCCCTCTTCGCCGCCAACCGCCGCCGACTCGTGCAGCTCCTGCCGCCGAAGGCCGTCGCGATGCTGCATGCGGCCGACGTGCTGCCCACCACGGGCGATTCCTGTCTCAAAATCCATCCGGCGGGCGACCTTTTTTGGGCCAGCGGCATCGAGCAGGAAGAAAGCGTGCTCGTGCTCGCCCCGCAGGCCACGGATCCCAGCCACCGCGAGATGCTCTTCGTGCGGCAGCCCAACGAACACCTCGCGACGTGGGAGGGGGAGAAGCTCTCCAAGGATCGGGCCCAGCAGATTTCCGGAGTCTCCAAGGTCCGCTGGCTGTCGGAACTCCCGGCCGCGGTCCACGCGCTTCTATGCGAGAGCGACTCGGTGTGGTTGAACGCCAACGAGCATGAACGGGCGGTGATCGAGGTCGAGAGCCGTGACGTGCGGCTGGCGCGAAAGCTGATGCACGAGTACCCGCTACACCGCTTCGAACGGCTGGCCCCGCTGCTGCGAAAGCTCCGGGCGGTGAAGACCCCGGCCGAGGTCGACCTGCTCCGCCGGGCCATCGACATCACCGACGCCGGCCTGCGAAGGGTGCTCGGCACCCTGCGGCCCGGGCTGATGGAGTTCGAACTGGAGGCCGAACTCTCCGCGGAGTTTATTCGCCGCCGGGGAAGGATGGCCTACGAACCGATCATCGGCTCCGGACGAAACGCCTGCATCCTTCACTACCTCGACAACGACCAGGAATGCCGCGACGGCGACCTCGTGCTCATCGACGTGGGATCGTCGTATGCCAACTACAACGCCGACCTCACCCGCACCTATCCCGTGAACGGCCGGTTCACGCCCCGACAACGGGCCGTGTACGAAGCGGTGCTGCGGGTGCTCCGGTCGTCGATCGCCCGAACCACGGTGGGCACCCGGCTCCGCGACTGGAAACGGGCCGCGCAGGTCGAAATGACCGGGGAACTGCTGACACTCGGCTTGATCAGCCCCGAAGAGGCCGCCCGCGACTCGGCCGAGGAGCCGGCCTGCCGGAAGTATTTCATGCATGGCCTCGGCCACTCGCTCGGCCTCGGCGTGCATGACATGGCCCCGGTCGATGGCCCACTCGAGGCGGGCTGGGTGATGACGGTGGAGCCCGGCATCTATATTCCGGAGGAAAACCTCGCCGTCCGGCTGGAAAATGACGTCGTCGTCACCGCCAAGGGGCCGGTCGATCTCTGCAGTCATGTCCCGATCGAGCCCGATGACATCGAGCGGCTCATGGCCGGCTCCGCGAACGGCGGCCGACGGGTATGATGTGGGCCTGTTTCCTGTTCCGAGTCCCTTCTTCCTTCCCCGCAGGTCCAGGAGTCGTCGTCGTGCGTATCGCGCTCGCCATCTCGCTTTTGTCCCTCACTCTCTTCGCATCGGAGACCATCGTGGCCCAAGCACCGCAGCCGGAAGCCAAGGAAGTTCCCCACCCCGCTCTCCCGGCCGGCGCGGGCACGATCGACGCCGACGCGGCCAAGACGTTTTCGACGACCGCGTCGGGGCTCCAGTATCGGGTCCTCCGCAAGGGAGCCGGACCCAGTCCGAAGGCGACGAGCAATGTGAAGGTTCATTACCACGGCTGGCTCGACGGCGGCAAGGTCTTCGACAGTTCCTACCAGCGGGGTGAGTCGATCGACTTCCCGCTCAACGGCGTGATCCCCGGCTGGACCGAGGGCATGCAACTCGTCGGGAAGGGTGGGATGATCGAGCTCGTGATCCCGAGCAACCTGGGGTATGGCAAACGCGGCACGCCGGGCGGTCCGATCCCCCCCGATGCCACGCTGCACTTTCTCGTGGAACTGCTCGACGTCCGGTGAAGTCCATGGCACCGTCCGGCTCACCGCGTCGCATCCGCACCGCCATCGTCGGGCTCGGGTTCGGCGCCGAGTTCATCCCGATCCATCAGCGGCATCCGCAGGTGGAGCTCCTCGCGATCTGCCAGCGATCGAAGGACAAACTCGATCAGGTGGGTACGGCCTACGGCGTCGAGCGGCGGTACCAGAACTATGCCGACCTGCTCGCGGACAAGGACATCGACGCCGTCCATATCAACTCGCCGATCCCGGACCATGCGGCCATGTCGCTCGCCGCTCTCGAAGCCGGCAAGCACGTGATGTGCACGGTGCCGATGGCGACGAGCGTGGAGGACTGCAGGAAGATCGTCGAGCGCTCCGCGAAGACGGGGCTCAAGTACATGATGGCCGAGACGGTCGTCTATGCCCGCGAGTTCCTGTTCATCAAGCAGCTGGCCGACGAGGGCAAACTCGGCACGATTCAGTTCGTGCAGGCAAGCCACCAGCAGGACATGGACGGCTGGCCGAACTACTGGCCGGGGCTGCCGCCCATGCACTATGCCACCCACTGCGTGGGGCCGTGCCTGGCGCTCGAGCAGAAGGACGCCGAGGAAGTGAGCTGCTTCGGCTCGGGGCGGATTCGCGACGAACTGATCGCCGCGTATGGTTCGCCATTCGCGATCGAAAGCGCCCACGTGAAGCTCCGGCAGAGCGATGTGGTGGCGCGGGTGATCCGTTCGCTGTTCGATACCGCCCGGCAGTATCGCGAGAGTTTCGACGTCTACGGGTCGAAGCAGAGCTTCGAATGGCAGCTCTGCGAGGGTGAGGACCCGGTGCTCCACACGGCGAAGATGCCCGAGCCCGAGATCCCGAAGCGGGTTCGGGTGCCAGACTTCGCCCACCTGCTCCCGGAGCCGATTCAGCGGTTCACGACCGGTGGCGTGTATGACGCCGACGACCACCAGCACCTCTCGTTCACGCAGGGGGGCGGCCACGGCGGCAGCCATCCGCACCTCGTGCACGAGTTCGTCTCGGCGCTCGTCGAGGGCCGAGACCCGTATCCCAATGCCCGGCAGAGTGCCAACTGGACCTGCACGGGCCTGCTCGCGCACGAGTCGGCCATGAAAGGGGGCGTGATCATGAAACTCCCCGAGTGGTCGTTCTCGAGCTGACGGATCGCGTTTTCTGGTCCTCGTTTCCCTGTCGTGGTCTCCCTGACCGGTTTTATTGGCCCTTTTTGGCCCTCATGGAGCAGCCCATGATTCGGTTGGTGAGTGTTCTGGCGCTGATGCTCGCCTCGCTCGCGGGAGTGGCTGAGGCGGCCGACGCGCCGCTGAAGGTGCTGTTTCTCGGCGACCAAGGCCACCACAAGCCGGCCGAACGCTTCGCCCAGCTCCAGCCGGTGCTCGCGGCGCGGGGCATTGATCTGGTCTACACCGAGACTCTGGCCGACCTCACGGCCGACGTGCTCGAGAAGTACGACGCACTAGCCGTCTACGCCAACATCGAATCGATCACGCCTGAGGCCGAAGCCGCCATCGCAAACTACGTTCGCGGCGGCAAGGGGATCGTGCCGCTCCACTGCGCGAGCTTTTGCTTCAGGAACTCGCCGGTCTGGATCGACATGGTGGGTGCGCAGTTTCAGAAACACGGCACCGGCGAGTTCACCACCGTCATCGTGGCCCCCGAGCATCCCGTGATGAAGGGCTTCGGCGGCTTCTCGAGCTGGGATGAGACCTACGTTCACACGAAGCACAACGACCGCGGCCGCACTGTGCTCGAAGAGCGGGTCGAGGCCGCTGGCCGCGAGCCCTGGACGTGGGTCCGGACTGAGGGCCAGGGACGCGTCTTCTATACCGCCTGGGGCCACGATCAGCGGACCTGGGGCAATCCCGGCTTTCACAATCTCGTCGAACGGGGCATCCGCTTCGCGGCCGGTCGCGATCCGGCGGTCGCCGGCCCTTACGTCGGCCATCCGGCCCTGACGACCGTGGCTGAAGGCCTCGTGCCCTTCGAGTATCAGCCGGCGAACGTGCCCTTCTACATCCCCAAAGCGGAGTGGGGAAAGATGGGGGAGCCGATCACGGAAATGCAGAAGCCGCTCGAGCCAGGCGAGTCGCGGAAACATGCCATCACCCCGGTCGGCTTCACGGTCGATCTTGTGGCCTCCGAGCCGCTCTTTCAGGCCAAGCCGCTCGCCTTCGCGTTCGACCACGACGGGAGTCTGTTCGTCTCCGAGAGCGTCGACTACCCCAACGGCATCGTGCTCCCGGGCGAGGGGCAGGGGCACGACCGAATCGTGCGGATCGGCGATGCCGACGGCGACGGCACCTTCGACACGCGGACGGTGTTCGCCGAGCCCCTCTCGATCTGCACGAGCATGCTCGCCCACAATGGCGGGCTGATCGTCACGCAGGCCCCGGACACCCTCTACCTCAAAGACACCGACGGCGACGGCGATGCCGACATCCGCAGGCAGCTCTTCACCGGCTGGGGCACGTATGACACCCACGCCGGCCCGAGCAACCTCACCTGGGGCCTCGACGGCTGGATCTACGGCATCGTCGGCTACTCCGGCTTCAAGGGGAAAGTCGGCGGCGAGAACCTGGAGTTCAAGCAGGGCTTCTTTCGGTTCAAGCCCGACGGGTCGAAGCTCGAGTTTTTGAGGAGCACCAACAACAACTCCTGGGGCTTCGGCTTCAGCGAGGAGGGCGTGCTCTTCGGCTCCACGGCCAACGGAAACCCGAGCGAGCACATGCCGCTGGCCAATCACGTCTACGAGCGGGTCCGCGGCTGGAACGCCGCCACCCTCGGCGGCATCTCCGGCAGTCCCGCGATGGAGATTGCCGCGCGGAAGGATGGACCCGACGGGCTCGCGCCCGTTCGGCAGGTGGACCACCACGGTCACTTCACCGCCGCGGCCGGCCACCGACTCTACACGGCCCGCGTCTATCCCCGTGAGTATTGGAATCGCACGGCCTTCGTCTGCGAGCCGACCGGTCATGTCGTGGCGACCTTCGAGATCACGCCCTCGGGGGCCGCGTTTCGCAGCCGCATGGCCTGGAGCCTGGTGGCGAGCGACGACGAGTGGACATCGCCGATCCAGGCCGACGTCGGCCCCGACGGCCAGGTGTGGATGATCGACTGGTACAACTTCATCGTCCAGCACAACCCCACGCCCGCCGGCTTCAAAAACGGCAAGGGCAACGCCTACGAGACGCCGCTCCGCGACAAGGTGCACGGGCGGCTCTGGCGGGTGGTGCACGACGCGACCGCATCGGCAAAGCATCGCACCACGCTGGCCGACGCGTCGGCCGACGACCTCGTCGCCACCCTCCGCGACACGAATATGTTTTGGCGTCTGCGGGCGCAGCGAAAACTCGTGGACCGGGCCGCGGGTCGGCCCGACGGCGGTCGCGACGTGGTGCCCGCACTCATCGCGCTCGTCCAGGATGTGTCGGTCGACGAGATCGGCCTCAATCCGGCCGCCATTCATGCGATCTGGACGCTCGAGTCGCTCGGTGTTCTCGACGGCCCCGCCGCCACCAAGGCCGCCGTGACCGCGGTGCAGGGGGCCCTCCAGCATCCCTCGGCAGGCGTGCGAATGAATGCCGTGCGGGCCCTGCCGCGAAATCCCGCCACGCTGGGAGCGCTCGGTGATTCCGGCGTCGCGACCGACGCCGCGGCCCTCGTGCGGCTCTGGACGCTCGACGCCCTTGGTGAGTTTCCCCCGTCGCCGGAAGCGTCGGAACTCGTGCTGGCGATGCTCGCCGATCCCCGCACGGCGACCGATCCGGTGCTCGCCGACGCCGCCACGAGTGCCGCGGCCGTCCATGCCGTGGACGTCCTGCCCGTCTTGATCTCAACGCTGCTCCAGCCACCCGTGGCCAGGCCCCGACTCGCCGACGACGTGTCGCCGGCCCGGCTCGCGATTGTGGAGCGGGTCGCTGAGCACGTGGCTCGCGGTGGCGATGCCTCCACCGTCAGCGGACTCGTGGTGAAGCTCGTGACCGCCAAGCCGGAGACGGCTGCGGCCGCGATCACCGGGCTTGCCCGTGGCTGGCATGCCGGTAAGGCGATCCAGTTCGATACTGCCGGCAGGGCAGCGCTCGCCACGCTCGTCGGTGAACTGCCCCCCGCCGCCCAGGGCCAGCTGATCACGCTCGTGCAACGGGCAGGGAGCGATGCCCTCGATTCGCAGATCGCAGGCGTGACGACGTCACTCCTCGCGACCATCGACAAGACCGATGCCGCCGAGCGGGATCGGGCGGAGGCCGCCAAGCGGCTCGTCCTGCTCCGACCGGCCGATCTCGGCATCGTCACCGAACTGCTCGGACGGATCAACGCCCGGTCAACGCCCGACGTCGCCAGCGGGCTGCTCTCCGCCGTCGCCGAGTCCCATGCGAAGGGCACAGCCGAGGCGATTCTGGAGACGGCGGGCACGCTGCCGCCGGCCGTCCGAGAGGCGGCGTTCCGCTTGGCCGTGAACAACAAGGCTTGGACGCCGGTGCTCGTCGAGCGGCTCGAGCAGGGGAGGATCCAGCTCACCGACCTGGCGCTCGTCGAACGCAACCGGCTCACCGAACTGCCCGACAAAAAGCTCCGCGAGCGGGCCAAAAAGCTGATTGCGGCGGGTGGTGGCCTGCCGAATGCCGACCGCCAGAAGGTGATCGACGAGGTTCTGCCTGTCGTGCTCGCCGGCGGCGATGCCACGAATGGGAAGGCGATCTTCAAGGAACACTGCGGCAAGTGCCACACCCACTCGGGCGCCGGCGGCAAGGTGGGGCCTGAGCTCACCGGCATGTCGGTCCATCCGGCCACGGAGCTGCTGATCCACGTGCTCGATCCCAATCGCTCCGTCGAGGGCAACTACCGGGCCTACACGGTCGCCACCGATGACGGCCGGGTCGTCAGTGGCCTGCTCGCCGGTGAGAGCAAGACGTCGGTCGAGCTGATCGACGCCGAGGGCAAGCGGCACGTGGTGCAGCGGGACGAGATCGACGAGTTTGTCCCATCGACCAACTCGCTGATGCCCGTGGGCTTCGAAAAGCAGATTCGGCCGCAGGGGATCGCCGATCTCCTCGCCTTCCTGACGGTTCGTGGGAAGTATGTGCCGCTGCCGCTCGATAAGGTGACCACCGCATTGAGCACGAAGAGCATGTTCTACGAACAGCACGCGGCGACTGAGCGGCTCGTGTTTCCCGACTGGGGGCCAAAGCAGGCCGACGGCGTGCCCTTCATCCTTGTCGATCCTCGAGGCGACACGGTGCCCAACGTGGTCATGCTGCAGGGGCCACAGGGCTATCTGCCGCCGAAGATGCCGAAAAAGGTGTCAATTCCTCTCGGCTCTCCTGCGAAGGCGATCCACATCCTCGGCGGCATCTCGGGCTGGGGCTGGCCCCACTCCGCCAAGGGCAGTGAGTCGATGCTCGTGCGGCTGACATATGACGACGACAGTCAGGAAGTGCATTCGCTCGTCAACGGCGAACACATGTCCGACTACATCGCCCGCAACGACGTACCCGGCAGCACGTTTGCCTTCGATCTCGGGGGCCGACAGCTCCGTCACGTCGTCGTCATGCCGAAACAGTCGAAGGCGATCACGACGGTCGAACTCGTGAAGGGCAGCGACAACACGGCCCCGATCGTGATGGCGATCACCGCCGAAATGCCGTAGCCAAGGCCTGAACTCAGCGAGGGGCTGCCCATGCCCCGAGCAGGGCACCAGGGCGGCCCGGGGCCTCACGGCCGGTCGGCTTTCACGGGCATGGGCAGACCCGAGCCACGCATCAGGGCAGTCAGGAAGGCATCTCGACGACCGCTTTGATCACGCCGCTGGTCGGCGCGAGCAGGCCGGGAAAGGCTGCGGGCACCTCGGCGAACGACAGCCGGTGGGTGATCCACGGCCGCGTGTCGAGCGTGCCATCCTCGATGAGCCCGATGATCCGGCCGAAGTCGCGGGACAGGGCGTTGCGACTGGCCAGGAGCGTCAGTTCGCGACGATGCATGATCGGGGCATGCGGAAACACGAGATCCTGCTGGGTGATTCCCACATACACGAGCCGGCCGCCGAAGCTGCAAAAGCCGAGCGTTGCCGCCATGCTGGCCGGGCTCCCGGTCGCATCCACGACGACCTCGCACATCCGGCCGTCGGTGAGCCTGGCCACGGCCGCAGCATCACCCTCGCCCCCCTGGGCGATGAGCGTATCCGCAACACCCATCGTCTCCCGGACGAATGCGAGCCGTTCCGGCACCATGTCCATGACGATCACACGGGCTCCCGACACCTTCGCAAACTCGACCGCCGAGAGGCCAATCGGTCCGGCCCCGACGATCAGCACCGTTTCGCCAGGCTCTGGGCCGGCCCGGTCGATCGCATGGCAGCCGATCGCGAGCGTTTCCACCAGCGCATTCTGTTCGTGCGTAAGCCGTGGCGAGGGATGGAGCTTCCGTGCCGGCAGCGTGAACAGCGGCCGCAGCCCGCCGTCACAGTGGACGCCCAGCGTCTGATGCCGCTCGCAGCAGTTGGTGAGGCCGCGGCGGCAGGAGTGGCACTCCTGACAGTTGATGTAGGGTTCCACGCAACAGCGGTCGCCGGGCATCACGTTCGTCACCCCGGGCCCCACGGCCACCACTTCCACCCCCAGTTCATGCCCCGGGATGCGCGGGTAGCTGAAAAACGGCATCGTGCCGCGGTAGCCGCCGTAGTCGGTGCCGCAAATGCCGACCGCCTGCACGCGGACCACCGCCTCGAGCGGTCCGGGAGCCGACGGCTCCGGAACATCGATGAATCGGAACTCTTTCGGCTTCTCGAGCACGAGCGCCTTCATGATCGACTCCTTCATATCGTGGCCGGTCAAAAAACGCCTACGAGGCAAGGCCGTAGAACCTCGCGGCCGTCTCGCCCCAGATCGCCCGCTGCTCGGTGGCAGAGAGCCGCGCGAAATACTCCCGTGGGATCGCGGCCACATCGGCATACTCGCCGGCGAGCAGGCAGACCGGCCAGTCGCTGCCGACCATCAGCCGTTGCGGACCGAAGGCCTCGAGCACGACATCGAGAAAGGGCGCGAAATCAGCCTGCTTCCAGCCGCGACGGACCGCCTCGGTCACCATCCCAGACACCTTGCAGCAGACATTGGCATGGCGGGCGAGTGCCCGAATGTTCCGCGACCAGTCGGCGATCTCACCGCTGGCGATCGGCGGCTTCGCCAGGTGATCGACCACGAACGGCTGCTCGGGAACGAGTGCCACCAACTCGAGCGCGGCCGGTAGTTGGCCGGGGAAGAGGAGGAGGTCGTAGGTGAGTCCATGCTGATGGAGTTGCCGGACCCCACGCACGAAGCCCTCCCGCAGAACGAACCGCGGATCGGGCTCGTCCTGCACCACATGTCGGACGCCCACGAACGTCGGGTTCGCGGCCAACGCGTGGAGATCGTCGCCGACAGAGTCGCTCTGTAGATCGACCCAGCCCACCACGCCCTTGACGAGCGGATAGGCGGCGGCGAGTTCCAAGAGCCAGCGGCTCTCCTCGATGCTCTGCCGCGCCTGGACCGCGACGGTCCCGTCGATCCCTTCGGCAGCGATGAGCGGTGCCAGGTCGGCCGGGAGATACGTTCGGGCGAGCCGCTCCATCCCCGGGCCGATCCACGGATACTCCGCGGCCGAGTAATTCCAGAAATGCTGATGGGCATCGATTCGCATTCGCCTTGCCTCAGTTGTTGCAGGCCAGGCCTTCGACATGACCGATGTTCTTCACCGGAGCGAACACGGCCTGCACCTCCCGCAGGAGTTCCTGGTCGAGCGGCTCGGCGACCCAGGTCGCCCAGGCGCGGATGTTGACGGGGTTGGCACTTCCGGCGATCGTCGTGGCGATGGCGGGGTTGGCGACCGCAAACTGAACCGCGAGCTTCGCGATCGACGAGCCGCGGCGGCGGCAAAGCTCCGCGGCCTGTCGGGCCGCGGCCTTCACATCCTCAGGCTCCTTGAGCCAGGCAGGCAGCGGGGCATCGGTCAGCAGGCGGGCGCTGAATGGCCCGGCACTCATCACGCCGATTCCCTTCGCCTCGAGAAAGGGGACCGTCTCATCGGCGAATCGGGTGTTCTGGAGCGTGTACTGGTTGTAGTTGAGCACGCAATCGACGTCGGTCTGATCGCAGATGACCCGGAAGATCTTCTGCGGATAGCCACTGAAGCCGATGAACCGCACTTTTCCGCTCCGCTGGATCGCCCGCAAGGCCGGGAGCGTTTCGTCGACGATCTGCTCGAGCGGCACGAACTCGATGTCGTGGCAGAGCACGATGTCGAGGTGGTCGGTGCCGAGCCGGTGGAGGGTCACGTCCACGCTCTCGGCGACCCGCCGCGGCGAGAAGTCGAAGTGCTCGAGCGAGTAGCGGCCGAGCTTCGAGCACAGCAGGTAGCTTTCCCGCGGCACCCCCTTGAGCGCGATGCCGAGCAGCACCTCGCTCATGCCGCGGCCGTAGAACGGGCTCGTATCGATCAGGGTGAGTCCGCAGTCGAGTGCCGTCCGGACGCTGCCGAGCGCCTCGTCGAGCGTGATGGAGCGAAACTCCTGACCGAGCGAGCTGGCGCCGAAGGCGAGGATCGGCACGTGGAGACCCGTGCGACCGAGGGGGCGTGTCTGCATCGAACTCCTCTCACGAAAAGGTACGGCAGCCCAGCGACAGCAAGAGATTCGCCCAAGGCTGCGTGTCGGCGGTCTGCACCGTCAGCACGTGGTCATCCGACGCGACGGCCGCGTAGAAATCCCACTTCATGATCGGCTGAAGGTCGCACGGCGACGTGGCGGCGGCCAGGATGCGGCGGTAGTCGGCCCAGACCGGCGGGTCTGCCGGCGTGGCCGTGGCATACGAATCGGACCGATCCACGCCCATCGTGAAGACCTCGTCGATTCGCACCGCGGCCAAGATCGCCTCGAATACCTCCGCGACCGTCGGCACGCCGGGCATGAGCTGCAGCGAAACGAGTTCGGCGCGGGGGCCACGCTTGTTGGCCGCGGGGTAGTTGCCGTCGGCGATCAGCACCTTCGAGTGGTGACCCGACCGCGCCAGGATGCGGAGAATGTCGGGA
>JAUMAF010000146.1:0-11815 GCA_032117045.1 Pirellulales bacterium
GGCGATCCGGCAGTCGAGCGCGAGCGCCGCCCGCACCGCGAGATCGAAGGCCCGGCGGTTCATCACGGGCAGCGATCCCGGCAGCCCCAGACAGGTGGGGCAGACCTGCGTGTTGGGAGGCGCTCCGAATGTCGTCGAGCAGCCGCAGAAGAGCTTTGTCTTCGTCTGCAGTTGGACGTGCACCTCCAGGCCGATGACGGTCGTGTAGGGCTCCGCGGCTGCGGCGGCATCGGCGATGGCGGGCTGCTTGCTCATGGGGCGTCAGGCGGGCAGCTTCGGGCGGCGGAGGTGCCAGTCGGTGAGCTGCTGATACCGATCGGCGGCGCGGAGAAGGAGCGGCTCGGAGAGCGCGGGCCCCTGCAGTTGGAAGCCGATCGGCAGGCCTCCCTTGGTGAACCCGCAGGGAAACGAGATCCCGCCGATGCCGGCGAGGTTCGTGCCGACCGTGTACATGTCGACCAGATACATGGCGAGCGGGTCGTTCGTCTTCTCGCCGAGCGGAAACGCCGGTGTGGGCGACACCGGGCCGCCGATGAGATCGACCGACTGAAAGGCATCGAGATAGTCCTGCCGGATCAGCCGGCGCACGCGGAGCGCCTTGGCATAGTAGGCGTCGTAATAGCCCGACGAAAGGGCGTAGGTGCCGAGCATGATCCGCCGCTTCACCTCGGGGCCGAAGCCCTCGGCCCGACTGCGGCAGTACATCTCGACGAGCGGCGACTCAAACGCTCCGCCGGGCTCGGCCTGGTGGCCCTTCCCGGGCTCGGCCCGGTGGCCCTTCCCGGGCTCGGCCCGGTGGCCCTTCCCGGGCTCGGCCCGGTGGCCATAGTGGGCCCCGTCATACCTCGCGAGATTGCTGGAGGCCTCGCACGGAGCCACGAGGTAATACGTGGCGATGCCGTATCGTGCGTGCGGCAGTTCCACGTCATGGATCGTGGCGCCCGCCGCCTTGAATGCGGCAAAGGCCTCCTCGACGCCGCGGGCGACCTCGGGATCGAGGCCGGGGCCGAAGTGCTCCGCGACTCGCCCGATTCGCAGCCCCGTCAGCGGCTGCTCCAGCATCGAGGTGTATCGCGGCACCGCCTCGATGAGCGCGGTGGAGTCGCCGGGGTCGTGGCCGGCGATCGTCTCCATCACGAGCGCGCAGTCGGCGGCCGACCGCGTCATTGGTCCGATCTGATCGAGACTCGACGCAAACGCCACGAGCCCGCGTCGGCTGACACGGCCATAGGTCGGCTTGAGCCCCGTGATGCCGCAGAGGCCGGCGGGCTGGCGGATGGAGCCTCCGGTGTCGGAGCCGATCGCGACAGGGGCCATGTCGGCCGCCACGCAGGCGGCGGAGCCGCCGCTCGAGCCGCCCGGCGCCCGGGTGAGATCCCAGGGATTGTGCACGGGACCGAACGCGGAGTTTTCATTCGAGCCGCCCATCGCGAACTCGTCCATGTTCGTCTTGCCGACGATCACTGCGTCGGCCCGCCGCAGTCGGGCCACGACATCGGCGTCATAGGGGGGGCGGAAGCCGGCGAGCATCTTCGACGCGCACGTCGTCGGCTGATCGGCGGTGCAGAGTGCGTCTTTCACCGCCACGGGCAGGCCTGCCAGTGGACCAAGCGGCTTGCCAGCCTTGCGACGAGCGTCGATGTCGGCCGCACGGGCCAAGGCGGCGTCGCGATCAACGTGGAGAAACGCATGCACCGCACCGTCCACCACCCCGATCCGGTTCAGAAAGGCCTCCACGACCTGCACGGCCGACACATCGCCCTGCCGGATGGCGGAAACCAGGTCGACGGCGGAGAGTTCGAGCGGTTGCATGACCGAATCGAGAGACCCAAGGGCGCGGAGGCCGCAGGAAGCGGAAGGTGTTCAGGCGGCCCCTGAGTCACCGAGCACGGCGGGAACGAGAAAGCACGAATCATCGTGCCGAGGAGCCGACTGCAGGGCCTCGGCCGTGGTCAACGAGGCGGCTGGAATGTCGTCACGAAACACGTTTTGGGTGTCGAGCGGATGGGCCAGCGGCAGCACGTTCTTCGCTGCAAGTTCCCCGTCGAGTTCCTCCAACTGCGACACGAAGCCGACGATCTTCGAGAGTTCGCCCGTCATCCGGTCGAGGTCATCGGCCGACAGCGCGAGCCGAGCCAGAAGACCCACCTTCGCGACGTCCTGTCGGGAGAGCGCCATGAACAGGAATCCAGATCCGGGCGGGGCTTGGCGGGCGGTGAGGCGATCGATGGCGTGGCTGGCTCAAAGAGGTCGCCGCGGCAGCGGCGAACCGATGTTCAGGGCCGGGCACGCGGACCCGACGGCACCGCCTCTTCGGCGGTCGGCTTCGGCTTCTCGACCGAGGGGAGGCGAAACGGCTTGTGGCGGACGAGCTTTGTCACGGCGCCGCTCTTGATGCACTGGGTGCAGACGAGGAGGGTCGTGCTGGTGCCGCGGCCAACCGTGACGCGAAGCCGCTGCAGGTTGGGCTTGAACTTGCGGCGGGTGATGCCGGTCACCTTGGTGCCGACACCGCCAAGGTACTTGGCCTTGCCGCGGATGGTCACCTGATTGCCGACCGAAAAACCCTTGCTGCAAACCTGACAGGATCGTGCCACTGGAAACTCGCAAATTACGGGGAAGTTGAGTCCCTGAGGATACCGGGCGGGGCGGTTCTCGCAAGTCCAACCGCCGGACAGCCGGGGCCGCCGGTCTACAATCCGGCTGCCATGCCCATTTTCGACTACTCGTTCGTTGTCAACGCGCCGCTCGAGGCCGTGCGGGATTTCCATCGGGATACGGCGGCCCTGAAAACGCTCACGCCCCCGCCGACGATCGTCCAGCTGCATTCGATCGAACCGCTCGCCGAGGGATCGGTCTCCACGTTCACGCTCTGGGTGGGTCCCCTGCCCCTCCGCTGGAAGGCGGTTCACCGTGGCGTGACCGACCGGGGCTTCACCGACGTGCAGGCCTCCGGGCCGGCGGCCAAGTGGGAGCACACCCACTCGTTCCTGCCGCTCGCCGACGGCAGGACCGAGATTCGCGAGCACATCGAGTATGAACACAAACGGGGGCCGTGGGGGATCGTGACCCGCCTGCTGTTCTCGCGGCCGAACCTCAGGCTGATGTTCGCCTATCGCGCGTGGATCACCCGCCGTTGCCTGCGCTGACTCATTTGCCGCCGCCGGGGATGAACAGCGTCGGTCCCCAGGTCTCACGGCGGAGGCTTGGGGTCTCGCCCGATGGAGGAAATGTCGTGGCGACGGCTTCGCGGAGCCGCTGCGACAGTGCGGCCACGTCGCCGGTGTGCGCCGTGGCCTCGGCCAGATTGGTCAGTTCGCGGGGATCGGTGTCGTGATCGTAGAGCTCGCGGCCCGCGTGGCCTTCGTCCCATTCCGTATACCGCCAGCGGGGCGTGCGCAACGAATAGCCCATGGTCGGTGCCGCGTTTTCGGCCGCATCGCGGGTTCCCTGCCGCTTCTGGCCGCCGCGGGTCACCTGGGTGATCGCCCAGCCGCGGCCGACCGTCGCGGGATTCGCCAGCATCGGGGCGAGGTTCTGCCCGGGCAGATGGGGAGGGAGGTCGAGGCCGCAGAGGGCGGCGATCGTCGGATAGAGATCGACAAGGCTCACCGGTGTGGCCGCCACGCTTCCCGCCTTCATCGGGCCGTCCTGTGTCAGACCAGGCGCGACGATCAAGAGCGGCACGCGGCAGCTCTCCTCGAAGAGGCTCATCTTCTGCCACAGCCCATGCTCGCCCATGTGGTAGCCATGGTCGCTCGTGAACACGATCACGGTGTCGTCGGCCAGGCCGAGTCGATCGACCGCCGCCATGACGCGGCCCACCTGGGCGTCCATGAAGCTGATGCTCGCCTGATAGGCCTGCCGGCACTGCCGCCGGAGATCGTCCGACATCGTGTCTTGTTCCCGCTTCGCGCTCGCCAGCGCCGCAGGGGGAATGTCGGCCTGATCCTCCTGCACGCCCGTCACCACGGGCATAGCCTCTTCGGGATGCATTTCGAAGTAGGGCGACTTCGGAGCGACGTAGGGCGTGTGCGGGCGATAGAAGCCGACGGCGAGAAAGAACGGCCTGCTCCGATCGGCCGCGCACTCCTCCAGCACCCGTTCGGCCCTCTGGGCCACGAGCCCGTCGGTGTGTTTCTCCGCAGGCTCCGGCGAGGCATACCAGCTCAGGGTGCCGCCGAACTGGCGGGGCTGCAGCGAAAAGATTCGCGGCTCCTCCTCGAGGTGATCGACACCGGCCGGATTGAAGGCCGCCTCCCATGAGGCGGGGTCGTCGTGGCCGGCAGTGCCGATGCTCGATGGCACGTTGTAGTGGTAGAGCTTGCCTACGCGGCTGACGAATCCGCCATGGCGACGGAAGAGTTCCGGCAGACTGGGATGGGCGGGAATCGTCTGGCGAAAGACCTGGGCGTTGGCGAGGATGCCGGTGGCGTTGGGATGCAGGCCGGTGAGGAACGAGTTGCGACTGGGGCCGCAGAGCGGAAACGCACAGTAGGCCCGCTCGAAGCGAACGCCCCGCTCGGCGAGCCGGTCGAGGTGGGGAGTCTTGGCCCCGGCATCGCCATAGCAGCCGAGCATCGTGTTGAGATCGTCGGCCACGATGAAGAGCACGTTCCTCGGCCGTTTCGGAGACGCCGAGGGGATCGGTTCAGCGGCGGTGGCCGTGATCATGGTCGTCGATGCGAGGGCGGCGAGCAGCAACATCAGGTGGGGCATGGTGGGTCTCTCTTTGCGTGGCCGCTGGCGTGTCATCGAGTCCTTCGACAATCAGGTGATTAGTTTGCGTCGGCCAGCAGCCGCAGGATATCGGCATGCACCAGGCCGTTGGTGGCGATTCCGTCTCCCGACTCAATGCTGTCGCGGCCGTGCCAGTCGCTGAATCGGCCCCCTGCCTCGGTCACGACGACATCGACGGCAGCGGCATCCCAGGCATTGAGGAGCGGGTCGATCATGATTTCGGCGCGGCCGGTGGCGACGAGTAGGTAGCCGTAGCCGTCGCCCCATGTGCGGACAACCCCGCAGGCCTCCTCCAGTCGCTGCCGCGCCGCAACCCCGTCGGCGCGGCCGCCGCTCCATCTCGAGAATGAGGTGAAGTCGCTGGAGCAGATGAGTGATTCGTCGAGCGAGTGTCGCGGCGACACCCGCGCGGCCACGGGGGCCGCACCGCCTCGCGTATGCCACGCCCCTCCGCCTCGCACCGCGTAGACCGTCTCGTCGAGCGCCGGGATGGCGATCACTCCGAGGATGCCCCGACCTGCCAGGCGGCAGCCGACGAGCGTGGCATACAGAGGCACGCCGCGAATGAACGACTTGGTGCCGTCGATCGGGTCGACGATCCACTCGTAGCCCGATGAGCCCGCTGTCGCTCCAGTCTCTTCACCGAGAAACGCGTCGTCGGGAAAAGCCGTCAGCAGGTGATGCCGTAGGATGGCCTCGGCGGCGCGGTCGGCCTGCGTCACGGGCGACCTGTCGGCCTTCGTATCGACCACGATTTCGGTTCCGCTGAACCAGCGGAGTGTTTCCGCAGCCGCGGCTCGGGTGGCGGCACGGGCGACGTCGAGTCGGGTAGCGACCGCCGCGGAAACATCCTCGACTCTCGGCGCGGGCGAAGGAGTCATGAGATCACGTCACGGGATCAGCGGGCCTGGGCTCTGAGCCGCTGTCGTCCGAGGGCGGGGCCACGAACGACGCAAACAGGAGCATACCGGCACCGATCACGAGCCAGGAGTCGGCGATGTTAAAAATCGGCCAGTCGATCACCCCGGGAAGCGTGAAGTGGATCCAGTCGCGAACGGCGAGCACATCCTGGCCGCGGCGTTCGAGCGGGGCATGCCACTCGAGGCCGGGCAGTCCGAGGCGGTCGTAGAGGTTGCCCACGATGCCCCCCACGATCAGCCCCAGTGCTGTCAGGAGCCACCGGTCGTCGCGAGTTGCCGGCCGTGAGACCAGTCCGAGAATGCCGAGGATCGCTGCGACGGAGATGGTCGCGAACACGATCCCCATCCCCTGCCCCATGCCAAAGAGCGCGCCCTCGTTGAGGTTCGTTTCCAGCACAAGCATCCCGGGCACGATCTCGATGGCGGGCGACTCGCCGGGCATGCCCAGCGTGCCGAAGATCGACTGCTTGCTCACGAGGTCAACTGCGGTGGCGAGCACAGCCACGGTCAGGAAGAGCGGCCATCCCTTGGCTGACGAAGGCATCATGCGCGTGTGTTGCTTTTTCGCCTCGGCGGTGGGCGGCGAATGCCGCGTCGTCAGCGGGGCTGGCGAGGTCGCCCCTGCTGACCGCTTTCCATCTTTTCGGCACAACGGATGCACATCGAAGCAAACGGGATCGCTTCGAGCCGCTTCTTGGCGATCACGCCGCCGCACTCCTCGCACAGGCCGTAGCGCCGCCCGCGAATACGGTCGAGCGCCTGTTCGACGAGTTCCAGCGTTTCCTCCTCGGTTGCCATCAGGCTGAGCGTGAACTCCTGCTCATAGGCATCGGACCCGATGTCAGCCATGTGGATCGGCATACTGGAGAGATCCCCGCTCGACTCCGACCGCGTCTTGCGAAGCGCCGCGTCGGCCATCGTGGAGACATCGCCTCGCAGCCGCGCCCGCAGCGATTCCAGGGCAATCCGAAAAACCTTGACTTCTGCCGCCTTCATCATTGGTGTGGACTCGCGTCTCGGCCTGTGGAGACCGCGTGGGTCCGCCCCACACCCGACCTCCAGAGCCTTGAAAGGGTAAGCATGGACGCCAGGGCTGTCAAACTGGCAGTCGCCCCGGTCGGGAAACTCGTGGGGTGATCGGATTGGAGGTCTTGGGCGCCGCTTGCTGCCTGGGAAAGCTTGGCCTACCTTTGGAGTCTCCGGTGGCCGATAGCCCTGGAAAAATCCCCTGTGCCGGGGCCGCCTTCCCGCGGCCCGTCGAACGGGGCCGTGGAGAGTTCCCGTGGCCGTGGCCGCCCATACCGATCTCGCCTTTCAGCAGTGCATCGACCCGGCATGCCGCGCGACCTACGCTGTCGATGAGGTGCTGACGGCCTGTCCGTCCTGCGGCAATCTTCTCGATGTCGAGTATGACTGGGACCGGCTCCGGCCGCCGACGTCGTTCGAGGTGTTCGAGCGGAAGTGGATGCGGCGGAGCGATCCGCTGGCCTTCAGCGGCGTGTGGCGGTTTCACGAACTCCTCCCCTACGCGGCCCGCGAAGCGGTCGTCACGATCGGCGAAGGGCAGACCATGTGCCCGACGTCGGATAGCGTCGGTGCGTTCGTGGGCCTGCACCGTGGTCGTCTGCATTTGCAGTATGAGGGCCTCAATCCGTCGGGGTCTTTCAAGGACAACGGAATGTCCGCGGCGTTCACCCACGCCCGGATGATCGGGGCAAAGCGGGCGGCCTGCGCCTCGACCGGCAACACCAGCGCCTCACTGGCCGTCTACTGCGCCGTCACGCGGCTGATGCGTGGGATCATCTTCATCGGCTCCGGTAAGATCTCCTACGGCAAACTCTCGCAGGCGCTCGACTACGGCGCCCTCACGATCCAGATCGCCGGCGACTTCGACGACGCGATGGCCCGCGTCAAGGAAGTCTCGGGCAAGCTCGGCATTTACCTCGTTAACAGCGTGAATCCCTTCCGGCTCGAGGGCCAGAAGACGATCATGTTTCGGGTGCTCGAATCGCTCGGCTGGGAGGTCCCCGACTGGATCGTGGTGCCCGGCGGCAACCTCGGCAACTCGAGCGCCTTCGGCAAGGCCTTCGCCGAGCTCCGCAAGCTCGGCCTCATCGACCGCGTGCCGCGGCTGGCCGTGATCAATGCCGCCGGGGCCAACACGCTCCACGAACTCTATACCCGTCGCGGCCTCCGTTGGGACGGAGGCAGGGCCGACCTCGCCCCCGCCTGCCACTACTACGACGAGCTCGATCGCGAGAAGAAGCGAGCGCACACGATCGCCAGCGCCATCGAGATCAACCGGCCCGTGAACCTCAACAAGTGCCTGCGGGCCCTCGAGGTCTGCGATGGCGTGGTTCGCGAGGTGAGCGAGCAGGAGATCCTCGACGCCAAGGCCCAGGTGGGCGCCGGCGGCCTCGGCTGCGAACCAGCGAGCGCCGCGAGCGTGGCCGGGGCGAAGCAGCTCGTCGCCGAAGGCGTGATCGGCCGCGACGAGCGGGTGGTCTGCATCCTGACAGGCCACCAGCTCAAGGATCCGACCGCGACGGTCGCGTATCACACGACCGACCAGCAGCTCTTCAACGAGGTGCTCGGCAGCCGCGGTGTGAGCCGGGCGAGCTTCGCCAACCGCTCGGTGAGCGTGGGCAATCGGCTCGACGAGATCGTGCAGGCGATCGACCTCTATTCCTGACCCGTTATCGTTTACCCCTGGTCGCGGCTTTGGTCGCGGCTTTGGGCCGTGGCCCCGTGTCCGCGTGTGCGTGGATCGATGGTGTTTTTCAAGGAGGAATCCGTGGCCAGCAATCCGCTTCGCCTCGTCGTTCATGGAGCCGCCGGCCGGATGGGGCAACGGATCGTGGCCTGTGCCGCGTCCGAAGCCACGCCCTGGAAGCTCGTGGCGGCGATTGAGCGGCCGGGTCATCCGCGGGCCGGCGTCGACGCCGGCGTGCTCGCGGGCCTTCCACCGGCCGACGTGGCGATCGCCGCCGGCTGGGAGTGCCCTGCCGACGTGGTGATCGACTTCTCGCTGCCTGAGGCGGTGGCCGGCATCCTCTCCACCTGCGTGGCGAAGAAGGTGCCGCTTGTGGTGGCCACGACGGGGCTCGAGGCTGCGGAGCGGCAGGCGATCGCCGAGGCCGCGAAGACGATCCCGATTCTCCAGTCGCCGAGCATGAGCCTGGCGGTGAATGTCGCGATGGACCTCGTGGCCCGGGCCGGTGCCCTGCTCTCCGGTGTCGGCGGCCGCACCGACGTCGAGATCATCGAGTGTCATCATCGGCACAAGGAGGATTCCCCCAGCGGCACGGCGCTCAAGTTTGGCTCGATCGTGCAGCAGGCGATGGGGCAGACGACCGCGGCCCACGGCCGCGAGGGGCGGCCCGGCGCCCGGCCTGCCGACGAGATCGGCTACCACGCCGTCCGCGCGGGCGACAATCCCGGCGAGCACACGATCCTCTTCGGGATGGAGGGCGAGTCGCTGTCGGTCAACGTCCGCGCGACGAACCGCGACTGCTATGCGCGAGGCGCCCTGGCCGCCGCGGCGTTTCTGGTCGGCAAGCCTGCCGGCCTCTATTCGATGCGCGACGTGCTCGGCATCGCCTGAGATCAAGCTGGCCGGTGGCGTTTTTTCTCGACGAGGTATCGCCCATGTCGCATTCCGTGACGCCCGGCTGCCAGTTCGCCAGCGACAACACGGCTCCGATGTGCCCGGCCGCCTGGGAGGCGATGGAGCGGGCCAACGCCGGCTGCGAGCCGAGTTATGGCAACGATCCTTGGACGGCCCGGGCCTGCGACCTGATCCGCCAGATGTTCGAGGGGCACGCGGATGTGTTCTTCGTGTTCAACGGCACCGCCGCCAACTCGCTCGCCTTGGCGGCGATGTGCAGGTCGTATCATGCCATCCTCTGCCACGAAGTGGCGCACGTCGAGACCGACGAGTGTGGCGCTCCCGAGTTTTTCTCCAACGGTACGAAGCTCCTTCTTCTCTCGGGGCCGGGCGGGAGGCTGACCCCCGAGGGCATCGCCCATGCCGTGGAGCGGCGTCGCGACATCCACTACCCGAAGCCGAGGGTGGTGAGCGTGACCCAGGCCACAGAACTCTCCACGGCCTACTCAGTCGAGGAACTCGCGGCCATTGGCGAGACCTGCCGGCGGAACGGGCTGCGGTTGCACATGGACGGCGCCCGATTCGCCAACGCGGTGGCTGCCCTCGGCGTCGCGCCCAGAGAGATCACCCGCGACGTCGGGGTCGATGTCCTCTGCCTCGGCGGCACGAAGAACGGCATGGGGGTGGGCGAGGCGGTGGTGTTCTTCGATACCGCCCTCGCGGAAGAGTTTGCCTACCGTTGCAAGCAGGCCGGGCAGCTCGCGTCGAAGATGCGGTATCTGACAGCCCCCTGGGTGGGCCTGCTCGAGAAGAATGTCTGGCTGGATAATGCCCACCGTGGCAATGCCGCCGCCGCGCGGCTCGAGGCAGGGCTTCGCGCCGTGCCGGGGCTCGAGGTGCTCGGGGCTCGTCAAGCCAATGCCGTGTTCGCCAGGCTTCCCGACGCGATCGCGGATGGCCTGCGGGCGAGGGGCTGGATGTTTTATAACTTCATCGGCGCAGGGGGCTACCGGTTCATGTGCTCGTGGGCGACGACCGACGCCGACATCGACGCGCTGCTCGCCGACGTGCGAGCCGAGGCGCGGGGCTGATTCAATCCAGCACGCTGAACGCTTCAGCGGTCGGCGCGACTCGAGAAGAAGGCTCCCGTGAGCCGTGACAAGAGCCAGAGGGTTCCCAGCGGAAGAATGATCGTGGAGATCGTGAAGTAGATGGCGAGGTTCACGATCGACTCACCGACCGCGGCCAGCGATTCGTAGAGCTTCTGGGCCCGGTCACCGATGGCATCCACGGGGTTGTACCGCTCATACCATGGGCGGTCCGCGTCGTCGGCCTCAGCACGCTCGATCTTCTGGGTCGTCTCGGCCACCGCCGCCGACGCCTGCTGATAACTTGGCTCGAGGAATCGGTCGGCGACCAAAGAATCGATCCAGCCGGCAGCGGGCAGCGCGAGCCGTGCAAAGAGCGCGAGGCCGAAGAGTCTGCGGCTCCAGCCGATGAGCGACCGCTGGCCGGAGGGGCCGCAGAGCGCCGCGATGCCCAGGGCGACGAGGGCCGGGAGAAACAGCCACGAGCCGAGTGTCTTGGCGATCTGCATCCCGAGCCGCTGCACACCGAGCGCTGTCGTGCTCGTGAGCAGTAGCGCGCCATATTGCTCGACGAGATCGTTGATCGGATCGAGGGCCTGGCCGATGCCGAGCGTGCGGGCGAACGACGCCTCCATCCACGCCTCTCCCTTCGAATCGGCCAAGGGAGCGATCGTGAGGAGGACGACCGCTGCGACCACGACCTGAATGACCGCCCGTGCCGCGGGCTCGCGGAATCGCGCGGGAAAAAGCGGCAGCCAGTCACCGCGGAGGACCGCGGCGAAGCGGGCATCGATCCCATCGGCGGATGGCAGAGGGTTTTTCATCGTGTGGTTCCCGGAGGCCGTCATGGAGTCGCGCCGGCCGACGTCCAGCCGGCCGAGGCGCAGCATGATACGCTCCGTGCCGCGAGGACGGGGAGCGACAGCCGCCGCGGCCGTTCGGGGGAACACCGAGCCGTGGGCTCGCTCACCGGGCAATCGGGATCGTCGTCAGGATGACCACGCCCCGCGAGGGCAGCGACACCGTCACGCCCTGCGAGAGATCGACGTCGGTATCCACTCGCTTCACGACGGGGAACCCGTCGGCATCCACGGGGCGGTCGTCCTTGAAGTAGTGGAAGCGGTGGATCGTCGATTTCCATGCCGCTTCCGGTACCGCGATCGTGATCTCACGGGCCACATCGGCGTCGTTGACGAGGGTGAGCGAGAAGTGCTTCGCGCCGTCGTGGTCCCAGCGGGCGGCGAGCGGCCGGAGGCCCTTCGGCAGGCAGCCCGGGATCTCGAGCATCCGGCAGCCCGCAGGATAGGCCCGCGACATCACCGCCCAGGTGTAGAACCACGGTCGAATCGCCGCGTCTTCGGGATGACCGATCTCCTCCGCCACGCTGTTCCAAAAGCCCCACTTCTTGAGCTCCACGTTGTCGAGCTTCGGCCACGTCGAGTTCGGGTTTTTCTGGATGT
>JAUMAF010000147.1:0-8997 GCA_032117045.1 Pirellulales bacterium
AAAAGTTCTTCAACTCTACCATCATTGCCGAAAAAGGATTTTCCAAGGCGGATGTACAGATGACCGCGCCTGCTGACAGCACCAGGATCGTGGCTTCGTCTATTGTGAATCTTCAGGCCAACGACGCAGAAGTACTCCGTAATCATCGAGGTGTTCTCGACATAGACACGCTGGTGAATCCGCCTCCCGATGTCCTGGCCTGCATACTCTGCAACCAGGGTCCGATTGGGCTAGGTGCGATTCATGGTCTTGGTGATCCCGCACCGAAAGCGGTCCTCAACGCTCTGATTCAATGCCAGGGATCCTTGAGCCTTAATGGCTTGAAGAAGTTGGCTGGCGCGGAAGCCGAAGCGATCAGAGATCGAACTCATCGCACCGATCTTGACGGCTTGGAAGTGTTAGATCTGAAGACCGCCATCGCGATACGCGATTGCAAGAGCGTCGTCTCGCTCATGGGCATTAAGACCCTTGACCCTGATGTCGTCAAGGTTCTGTTACAGCGTAATCGGGATCTCGGCCCAGGCTTGGTTTTCTCTGCGAACCTTCCCGAAAACCTTCCGCCCCATGAAGTAAAAGCGATTGAGGATCATCCCGGGCTTAGTTTCATCAATGAGTTTTGCCCTTGATGGGCATGGGTCGTACCGCACGCGGTAACCAAGTGAAATCCTTTGAGATTGGGGCTTGGAATGTTGATCAAGTTGCTTCGTCGCGGCCCTGGTGCAAAGACCATAGCGTTGCTGTATGCCGCTGTCGTGGTGGTTGGGGCTCTTGTCGTGACTGCAGCACTGCCAGCTGCCCGTCCACAGGTGAACTCCGATGATTTTCGTCTGCTGCCTGAATACAAGGAGATGCTGGGTCGCCACGACAAGGCGATCGAGGATCGAGAGCGGGCCGTTAAGGACGAACTGGTTCGCCTCTACGACGAGGCGACGCATACCGAGAACCACGAGTTGAAGCTGTTCTCGATGGATCAGCAGGCTGCCCTGGAACTACGGAAGCCTCGTTGGGAGCCTAAAAAGGAATGGGAGAAGTTGCTCCCTGGCGTCGAGTTTCCTGAACGCCTTGGTTGGATTCTGAAGCAGTACGAGAAGAGGTATCTCGATGCTTCGGCGACGCTACATGACGACTACGAAAAACTCGCTGCCGACCTGGTTCGTCTGGGCAGAACAAAACAAGCCGCTGCCCTGAGGGCGGATGCAAAGCGTCGCTGGGGATTGGTGGATTCGAGGCAGAAGCAGCAAAGCGAGGAGCCGCCCGTGGCGGTTCCTTCACCAGTTAAACGGCCAGATCCAGCTCCGACTCCGATTGTGACGACGGAGCCAGTGGTCCCGGAGGTGGTGGAGCCTGAACTACCAATTCTTCCTGACCAAAGTTTTTCGCTCGCAGTGGAGGTCCAAGGTCCGCCACGACCCACACCGCGATACATCGATTTGAATTCGTTCGAGTGCAGAGAGGCGGATCGACGAGAGCGTCTTGTCAAAGCGTTTGGCGGATCTGACGCGACTGAGGCCGCGGTGGCGAGAGCCTTGCAATGGCTGGTGAGGCAGCAGGGCGTTGACGGGTCGTGGAGCCTCCAGAGTCCTTACGGTAACGGTGGGTCACATGAGAATCGAGTGGCGGCCACCGCGATGGCATTGCTTGCATTTCAGGGGTCGGGGAACACGCCAACGCAGGGCGAGTATCAAAACCTGTTTGCATTTAAGGCGTCAGTAAACACGCCAACGCGGGGCAAGCGTCGAAAAAAACTCATTTCGGGTGTTCGCTGGCTGCTTGATAGTCAGATGAGCGATGGTCACTTCGAAGATCCGCGGCCGCAGCCCGAGGACAACCGGCAGCCGCAGCCCGAGAACCAAGGGCTCTACACCCACGCACTGGCTACGATTGCCCTCTGCGAACTGTATGGAATGACGAAAGACGATGCGTTGGCCGGACCTGCACGGATAGCGTTGGCTTACGCGTTGGCGGCACAAGGACCTGACGGCGGTTGGCGATACAAGCCTCGTGAAAATGGCGATATGTCGGTGACGGCTTGGTACATGAGGGCGTTGAAGAGTGGGCGGATGGCGGGGCTTGAGGTGCCGGCTCCGAGGCTTGTGGGTATCGACGCATTTCTCGACAGCGACGCGATCGATCGCGGTAAGCGGTATGGCTACCGCCGGCAACACCCCAATATTCCCGCGGCTCCGGAAACCATGGCGACCTCGGCCGCGGGGCTTCTCTGTCGCCAATACCGAGGTTGGCCTCGTGATGACCCTCGCCTGGTGGAAGGGGTCCAGCGATTCGTCAATCGACGGGATCATCTCGACTGGCAGCTAGCCTCGGACGCCTACGCGTGCCACACCTTCACGCAGGTTGCCCATCAAATGGGTGGACCCACATGGCGGCTGTGGAACGATCGCATGAAGAATGTACTGACGACGACCCAGGTCAAAGGGGGCCAGGGGGACGGGTCGTGGGATCCCGCAATAGATCGCTGGGGCAAAGAAGGCGGCCGACTGTTTGTCACCTGTTTTTGCACATACATGCTCCAGGTGTACTACCGCTATCCGCCGATTTATGAGGCTCGTCTGGACGAATGCGGATTGCCTTGAAGCATCGGCATGCGGGGTCATTCGCACCGCCCGTCGCGACTCTCAGCTCTGCTTATCCAACTTTGATCAAGGCATACAAGCCATCGCCTCTGGGTTGTCCAGTGATTTCCCGGTGGGGTGCGTTCAACAAGAAGGAGGAGCCCACATGGTTCGTCTACTACTGGTGACGATGCTGATGGCCACCGTGGCCATGGCCGCAGAGAAACTCGAATACATCCCGCTGACGCCACGGCCGCATGAGTTCGTCCCTCCAGAGACAGTCGGTGTCGGAAAGGACTGCCCGTTCCCGACGGTCAAGGAGAAACTGGAGTTCAAGTGTCCGAAGTGCAAACTTCGCAGTTGGACCCATGTCCTCTATCCGCATCTTCCCCACTGCCCAAAGTGCCGATGCCCGATGAACGAGGTGATTCCTTTGCCGCCGCAGAAGCAGCCCGCTCCGCAATCGAAGCAGCCCGATGGTGCGAAGATGGGATGATGCTCAGGGCTCCGGTCGCCCCTGCCGTCTAGCCGCCAAGAAGGCTTAAAACAGCCCATGGCCCTTCTGCGGATCGGGTGTCGCATGACGAAGGGCAGGTACTTCGTACTCCACTCGTCGAAGACAGGCCGCCGCCGACTTGGCTGCGAGTCCTCAAAGGAACCCCGTTCGGTCGGAAATCGGCTTAATCAAGGAGTAAGTCTCATGAAGAGTCTCGTTGCTTTCCTCCTCCTCTGTGCGTGCGTCCACGCGGAGGACAGGCTCACGGTCGGGTCCAAGGCCCCTCCGATCGACATCGAGCATTGGCTTAACAAGGAGCCGGTGGAGCGATGGGAGACAGGCAAGGTCTATGTGGTCGAGTTCTGGGCGACCTGGTGCGGCCCGTGCGTGGCCCAAATGCCCCACCTGGCCGAACTTCAGGAGAAGTACGAAAAGGATCTGGTGGTCATCGGGGTGAGCGATGAGGATCCGGAGACCATTGACGAGTTCCTCGAGAAGGAGCGGGATGGCATGACCTTCGAGGAGATCACGGACTCCTATTGGCTCACCACGGACCCAGACGGCTCGGTGGAGCGTGACTACATGAAGGCTGCCGCCAAGGGGGGCATCCCAACGGCCTTCATCATCGGCAAGACAGGTGAGATCGAGTGGATCGGTCATCCGTGCAACATCGACGAGCCTATTGCGAAGATTATCAATGGGACATGGAACCGCGAGGCTTACGCGGCCCAGCAGGCCGAGCGGATGCGTCGTCAGCAAGCATCGGGCCAGGCGTTGGCCCTGAGAAATCTTTCGATCGGCGACAGGGTGACGATCCCTGTCACGGGCAAGAAGACAGGAACCGTTTGGGGCGACGACCTATACACCCTCGACTCAGACCCAGGTGCAGCTGCGGTACATGCTGGCCTGTTGGATGTGGGTGAGACGAAGCTCGTGGAGTTCTGGGTGGTTCCCTCACCGAACTCCTACTCCGAGTCGGATCGAAACGGCATCCAGACAAAGAAGTGGGGCAGATATAAAGCCGCCTACATCATGCGTCTGGCGAATCCAATTCAGAATTTGAAGCTCTACAGACCGTCGAGGGAAACCTACTGACGAGTGGTGGGGTTCGACCTGCCGAGTGTCAATTGTGACAGCAGGTGGCAACCACAAGCCAGTTCTTGGGGTTCATTCGATCGACCCCGTGACGGTCAAAGGCGCGATGGAGGCGGGATGATTGAGTTCCGGAAGGCGTCGTTCGTCTGATCCCATCTTCGCAGGCCTGCGGAACCCGCCGAACATCGTGTTGTGGGTGAGGTTCACGAACTGCCCGCAGGCGTGATCGATCAAGCCTTGGAGTTGCGTATCCGAACCCACCCACATCCGCAGCATCCCGCAGGCGAACCACGCTGGCAATGGCCAAGGAGACCACTAATTGCAGGGGCCACTGGAGAAGGGTCTATTGGTTAGGCATCGGTTGGTGCAACCGCCACATAAGCGGCTTCGGTAAATGCGAATGAGACCTTAGTCATGGCGTGAGTTCCGGGAGACAGGCTGAGGGCCGGAGATCGCTCCCCTCTGCGGCAGTCTTTACCGACATTCGATGGCGTCGTCATCTGTGGCGAACGCAAGTGAATCAGCGACCTCGTGAAATAAATCAGTTGGTGACGAACTGGGGTCGCGTGAGACCCACACTCGACTGCGTGTGGGTCTATCACAAGGACCAGAAACCGTGTCTTTGGGGTGGGCTTTAGGTCAAGTAGGGATTGTCATTTCTCACCCCTCACCCCTCCGATTTCAGCAACGATACGCTGAAGACGACAATACACCTCTTGGAGTTAGGTAGACATGCCTTTCCGCGATCACCGAATGGAATCGTCGAGGATTCAATTTCGGGCATCTCTTCGCTGGTGTCATCCGCACCGACGCATCTCGACACTCCTCATTCTTGGCACGAGCCTTACGCTTGCGGCTCGTGCTGACGCTGATTTGGTGTTCGTCAACATGCCTGTTGCCTGCTCTCCCCAATCAGATCTCGGGGACGAGGATATTCAGGGTGAATACAACAACGCATGGAAGGCCTTTCGTACCGCTGTCAGGAAGAATACCGACAGCGTGAACGCTATCTTGGCCGACCAACTTCACAGGGCTACCGAGAAGGGCGACCTTAAGCTGGGACTTGAGTGGCTGAAAAGAAAGGAGGCCTTTGCATCAAAGGGCCAAGTGCGATGGGACGGCACCGAGTTTGGTCGCAACGCCTGGCAGACTAAATACGGCGACACTTATCCCCAAGAGTTGGCAAGCAAGCTGCAGGTAGCCCAGGAGGGCTACGCGAAGGCTATTGACGACTTGGATAACGCTTACGCAGAGTTCGTCAAAAATCTTACCGTGGCGAAGCAACTCGACATGGCCCAGGTGATCGCAGATGAGCGATCACAGGTGAAAGTCGGTGACACACCAAGATCGCACTCCTATACCTTGGATGAGGACGCGTTTGGCTTTTTTGCTCCATCTCCAAATGTCTCGGTTCTTGAAGATGGGGATGGGTTTTTCTTCAACGCGGCAGCACGCCCCAATGCCTGGGTGGTGTCGAACCAGGCCGTCGCATTCCCTCTTCGAGTCGAGTTTCAGGCGTTGGTCCGAAAGCACAGGCCATTCGATATCTTTCCAGGCATATTTGCGACAGCGCGAGAGCCTGACAGTTCGGGGGTTCAACTCTGTTGGGGGACCTTCGCCAATACGCGAACAACTCTCTCTGTCTTCGGGGAATCCCATAACCTGAGACACGACGCCATCGAGCCCAATAGGCTGTACACGATCGTCTTTGAAGTTAACAAAAAGCGAGTGCTCACGGTGTCTATCGACGACAAACAGATCTACAAAGGTAATTTGCCGCCGAATGCGTTGTTGGAAGGGTCGATCAAGATGGGCGGTGGAATCGGAACGGTGGTCTACAAGTCGCTGATAATCGAAAGCCAACAGGGTCTTGAACCTTGACAAGCTGAAAAGGGGGAACGCACCACCGAGACCCGACCCGGTCGTATCCTCGCGACGCAGATGGGCTATCCACCTGGGAGCGACGCCGAGGGCGAAGGCCACGGTGCCGCCTGACCCATCTCGCTCATCGCCTCGGATGAGATTAAAGTGGATCTCAACAGATCGGATGGACTGAATCCGATCGAGGCAATCGGATGGGATGCGGTTCCATCCCTGATCCGTTCTCAACCCTTTCGATGCCCTTCAATCCCCTCCCCCATGAGCACTGGATCGTGGGCTTGGCGTGGGCTTGGGCCTTCACGGCCCAAGTCGCCTTGAAGCAAAATCTCAAAAACTCACTATGCCGGAGGTGGGACTTGAACCCACACGCCCTTGCGGGCAACGGATTTTGAGTCCGCCGCGTCTGCCATTCCGCCACTCCGGCTCGTGAGGGCTGTGACCACGCTTCTAGCGAGCCTACGCCGCCTCTTGACGATTTGCCAGCGGTCACGAATGCCGGCGGGATTTCCCGACCCCCCGCCGCCGATGCTACCGTAACAGGCATGCTGATCATCGTCTTCGAAGATGCGGTAGCCGATCGACTGGGAGTGCTCACCACCGCCAGACCGGCATGCGACCTCACCATCGGCAGCACGACACTCGTCGATGCGCTCGCCCGATTCGGCAGCGTGCGACGGGCGCCGCGGCCCCACCTCGCCGCCTACCTCGCGGCCCTCGAAGGCCGGCGGATTCCGCTCTGGGGCGGACATGTCGATACCACGCCGGTTCCCGCGCCCATCTCCCGGCTTGGCGAAACGGTGCTCGCCGTGAATGCCCGCGTGATTCCCAGTCGGGAAAACCTGACCGCGCTCCGCACGCTCGTCGAGGCAGGCCACCGCTGCGTCGTGCGGGAAGGCGGGGCCATTGCCGCGGCCATGCTCCATCGACGCAGCGATTCGATCGACGAGAATCTGTTGCCCGCTGACGGCCCGACCGCTTCCGCGATTCTCGAGTCGCTCGATCTGCCATCGGCAGACATGGCCCTGGAGATGCTCGCCGAGCCGCATGATGTCGTCACCGCGCATGAACGCGCGATCGAAGGCTGTCTCGCCATGCGACTCGACTCAGGCGCTTTTCGCGAAGTGCGAACCGGACTGTTCGCAGCGGATGGAGCCCGCATCGACGATCAGATCGCCGTGCGGCATGGCCCCGTGGTGGTGGCCGACGGCGCCGAAATCGGACCCTTTGTCTGCCTCGACGGCCCGATCTGGATCGGACCGCGAGCCCGCGTGAATCCCCACGCCTGGATCCGTGCGGGCACGTCGCTCGGCCTCGAATGCCGCGTTGGCGGCGAGATCGAGGCAACCGTCATGGAGCCCTACGCCAACAAGCCGCACGAAGGCTTCCTCGGCCATAGCCACGTGGGCAGCTGGGTGAACTTGGCCGCCGGCACGATCACGAGCAACCTCAAGGCCACCTACGGTCCGGTGCGGCTCCACGGCTCGCGGCCCGATGGCAGTCGGCTCACCACACACACCGGTCGGCAGTTTCTCGGTGGCCTGATCGGCGACCTCGTGAAAAGCGGCATCAACTCGTCGATCCCGTGCGGCTGCCGGATTGGCATGGCGGCCACGGTCGGCGGCACCGTGCCGGAGCAGGTGGTGGCCTTCACCAATCAGCTGATCGGCGGCGAAGCGGGCACTCGGTCGACGCCGGCTCAGGTGGCCACGGTGCTGGAGCGCATGATGGCCCGCCGCAACGTGACCATGCTCGACGCCGATCGCGGGCTGCTCGAAGCGATCGCCGGCCTGTTCCCCTAGCCGCTGTCGGCCGGCTCACGCGGGCGGCTAGAATGGTCGCGGAGTCGTCACGCCCCATTCGCCCCGAGGCCTCGCAACGCCGTGTCGATCAAGGACGCTTACACAGACGGACGGTTCGGCCTGTCCTTCGAACTCTTTCCGCCGAAGACACCCGAATCCGAGACGGTCATGTGGCGGACGGTCGATGAGCTGATGGCCTTCGATCCCGCGCTGATCACCTGCACCTACGGCGCCGGGGGATCGACCCGCGGCACCACGCTCGACGTGCTCAAGGGAGTGCGGTCGCGGCACGATATTCCCGTTGCCAGCCACCTCACATGCGTGGGCAGCTCCGTCGATGAACTCCGCGACTACCTAGGCGAGGCCAGGGGGCTCGGCGTGACGGCGATCGTGGCCCTGCGGGGCGATCCTCCGAAGGGCGAAACGGCATTTCAGCCCGTTGAGGGGGGCCTGCGATTTGCCTCCGAACTCGTGGAGCTCATCCGCTCCGAGTTTCCGGAGTTCGGGATTCTCGTTGCGGGATATCCCGAGACGCACCAGGAGGCCGAGAGCCCCGAGGCCGATCTCGAGAACCTGCGGCGGAAGTGCGCGGCGGGCGGTGACGTGGTGGTCACACAACTCTTCTACGACAACGCCGACTTCTTCCGGTTTCGCGATCGGTGCGGGGCCCTCGGCATCACCATGCCGATCGTGCCGGGTGTGATGCCGGTCACCAACTATGCCCAGGTCCGCCGGATCGCCAGCCTCTGCAAGGCGCGTCTGCCGGAGGCCTTCACCGGCCCCTTCGAGGAGGCCGGAGCCGACGAGGGGGCGCAGTTCGAAGCAGGGGTGACCTATGCGGCCCGGCAGGTCGAGGAGTTGATCGCCGCCGGTGTGCCCGGCATTCACTTCTACGTGCTCAATAAGTCGCCGGCCACCGTCCGCGTGCTCGAGCACGTCGGCCTGGCACGGAAGTAAGCCGCGTCGGATCGGCCTGCACGGGCATGGCCTCAACGAGGGGCTGCCCGTGCCCCGCGAGCCGGCGTATGACGCCAAGCGCAGCCAGGATGGCGAAGCGCCGGCGGCATCCGAGTGAGCGAAGGGCAGGATGCCCGCAGCGAACGTCCGGCGACGGGGCATGGGCAGCCCCGAGCCGCACGCCGCAAGATCCCCGGCT
>JAUMAF010000148.1:0-8184 GCA_032117045.1 Pirellulales bacterium
GCGCTGCTTCGAGTGCCACTCCCACAGCGGCGACATCGAGGGAGGTCTCGCGCTCGATTCGCGCGCTGGCTGGGAACAGGGGGGCGATTCGGGCCCGGCGGTCGTGGCGGGCAGGCCGGACGACAGTCTCATCATGAAGGCCGTTCGGTATGTCGACCCCGAACTGCAGATGCCCCCGGACGGAAAGCTTCCCGCGGCCGAGATCGCGGTGCTCGAACGCTGGATCGCCGCGGGTGCCGCGGCTCCGGCGGGCGATCCGGTCCATGCCCGGTCCGAGGCGAAGCGCGGCATCGACATCGCGGCGGGAAGGAATCATTGGGCCTTTCAGCCGGTGGTTGCGGCCACGCCGCCCGCCGTCCGTGACACGTCGTGGCCGCGGGACGACGTCGATCGGTTTCTGCTCGCGCGGCTCGAGCAGGAGGGCCTGCGGCCGGCCGACGATGCCGATCGCCACCTCTGGCTGCGGCGGGTGAGCTTCGACCTCACGGGTCTGCCCCCCACGCCCGCCGAGATCGCCGCGTACATCGCCGACGGCTCCGCGTCCGCCGACGCCACCGTCGTCGACCGGCTGCTCGCCTCGCGAGCCTTCGGTGAACGGTGGGCGCGGCACTGGCTCGATCTCACCGGCTACGCCGACCAGATGGGCACCTCGAACGACGTCTTTGCCGAGCACGCCTGGCGGTATCGCGACTACGTCATCGACGCCTTCAATGCCGACAAGCCCTACGACCGATTCGTCCGCGAGCAGATCGCGGGCGACCTTCTGCCCGCCGGGGATCCGGCCGTCACGGCCGCGAACCGTGTGGCCACGGGCTTCCTCGTGCTCGGCGACGTGGAGATCGTCAACGTCGACAAGCTGAAGCTCGACTGGGACGTCGCCGACCAGCAGATCACGAAGGTCGGCACCGCCTTTCTCGGCATGACGCTCGGCTGTGTCCGGTGTCATGACCACAAGTTCGATCCGATCGGGCTGGAGGACTACTACGGCCTCGCCGGTGTCTTCCTGAACACGAAGTCGGTCCACAAGATTCCGTACGGCGTGTGGAGCAAGGTCAACGAGATCGAGCTCCCGGAGACCGATCGGCAGGCAGCCGCCCGGCTCGTCGCGGAACAGAAGCATCGCGAGCGGATCGCGGACTTGAAGAGGCAGCGCGACCGTCTGCAGGCCCGGCAGAAGGAGATCGCCGACGAGCTGAAGAAGAGCCAGCCGCAGCCTGACCCGCCCGACCCGCTCAGGGCGCGCCTCAAGAAGGAGGAGGAGCAGATCGCCGCCGAGGTCAAGCGACTCGACGGCACGATCACGCACGCCGAGTTCTTCGTCCCCAAGCCGCCGCGGACGCACGGAGTCCACGAGGCCGAGAAGCCGGCCGATGCCCACATCGCCATCCGCGGCAACCCGCGGGCTGCCGGGACCGTCGTGCCCCGTGGCGTGCTGCGGGTGGCGTCGTGGTCGCACGCGCCGCCGATGCCGGCCGATCAGAGCGGCCGCTTGCAGGTGGCGGACTGGATCGCCGACCCGCTCAATCCGCTCACCGCGCGGGTCGCCGTCAACCGGATCTGGCAGAAGCTCTTCGGCTTCGGGATCGTGCAATCGGTCGACTACTTCGGCACCCGCGGCGACTCTCCCACGCACCCCGAACTGCTCGACAGGCTGGCCGCCGACTTCGTCCGCGACGGCTGGTCGCAGAAACGGCTCATGCGCCGGCTCGCCCTCTCCCGGGCCTACCGCATGGGCACGGCCCACGACGCGACCGCCGCCGCCAAGGACCCCGACAATCGACTCCTCTGGCGGATGAACCGCCGTCGGCTCGATGCCGAGGCGATCCGCGACGGCATCCTGCTCGTCTCGGGCCGGCTCATCGACTCCTTCGGCGGCCCGAGCCTGCCGCTGGAATACGAGGAGAACACGGGCGGTCTCACCGGCAACGTCAACCCGCCCGCATTCGCGCTCAGGAAATTCCGCGTGGAGCAGGAGTTCGAGCGGACGGTCTACCTGCCCATCGTCCGCGCCAAGCCTCAGGCCGGACCCGCCCAGCTTCGTGAGGTCTTCGATTTCACGCAGCCGGCGACGTTCGCGGGCATGCGTTCGCAGACGGTCGTGCCGACGCAGTCGCTCTACCTGCTCAACGACGGTCTGCTGCGGGCCCGCGCGGCCGACACGGCGCAGCTCGTGCTGGCCGCCGCCGCCGAGCGCGATTCCCGGCTGGAACAGCTCTGGCTGCGGGTTCTCAATCGACCGATCAGGCCGGACGAGATCGCGGCCGCCGCGCGCTTCCTCGATCGGCTGCCGCCGCTGCTGGCCGGCTCGAAGCAGCCGGAGCAGGACGCCTGGATCGAACTCTGTCATGGACTCCTCTCGACCAACGAGTTTCTGCACGAACTCTGACACGACTGCTGAAGAGGCCTCCGATGTGGCACGCTCCGTCGCTTCCCCGCCGGCAATGGCTCCGCGGCACCTGCTGCGGCTTCGGGGCCCTCGCGCTCCATGACCTCGCCCGCGCGGCCTCCGACCCGACTGCGGCACGGCTGCCGGGCGTGACCAGCCCCAAGGCCAGGCGGGTGATCTTCCTGTTCATGGCCGGCGGCCCCTCCCAGCCCGATCTCTTCGATCCCAAGGAGGCGGTCCGCCGGGCCCATGGCACGACGATCGCCCCGCCGGTCGATCCGACGCTCGAGACGGTCGGTATCGACAAATACCTGGCGCTCGCGCCCATCGCTCCGATCCGGCCGCGGGGTCAGTCCGGCACGCTCGTCTCCGACCTCATGCCGCATCTCGCGGGCATCGCCGACGACATCTGCCTGCTGCGCGGCATGCATGCCGACAACAACCAGCACGCGCCGGCGACGCTGCAGTTCCACACCGGCAGCGTCGCCGAGGCGCGGCCGTCGATGGGGGCCTGGATCGGCTACGGTCTCGGCACGGACAACGAGACCCTGCCCGGCTTCGTCACCGTGCATCCCGACGCCGACGTGCGGACCTACGGCGCCGCCTTCCTGCCGGCGAAGTTCCAGGGGACCAAGATCTCGGCCGTGGGCAGCACGCCGATCGACAACCTCGCCGACCCGACGCGGCGGCCCGCCGTGCAGCGGGCCCGGATCGATTTCGTGCAGGAGCTCAACCGGCGGCTGCTCGCCGAGTCGCAGGCCGACGCCGTGATGCAGGGCATGATCGAATCGATGGAGCTCGCCTACCGGATGCAGACGACAGCCCCCGCCTTCGTCGACCTCGCCCAGGAGTCGAAGGCCACGCTCGACCTCTACGGCGTGGGAGGCCAGGAGACCGACCGCAACGCCCGGGCCTGCCTGCTCGCGCGGAGGCTCTCCGAGGCGGGCGTGCGCTTCGTGCAGGTGACGATGGGCGGCTGGGACCATCACGGCAACATTCGCGGCGAACTGCCCAAGTCCTGCCGCCAGACCGATCAGCCGGTCGCCGCGCTCGTGAAGGACCTGAAGGCCCGCGGCCTGCTCGACGACACGCTCGTGGTCTGGTCGGGCGAGTTTGGCCGCACGCCCTGGAGCCAGGACCTCAGCGGCACGGCTGCGATCGAGAAGCATGGCCGCGAGCATCAGCCGGAGAGTTTCTGTGCGTGGATGGCCGGGGGCGGGATCAGGCCGGGCATCACCTTCGGTGAGACCGACGACCTCGGCTACCGTGCGATCGCGGGCCGCGTGCATGTGCACGACCTGCATGCGACGATCCTGCACCAGATGGGCATCGACCACACGAAGCTCACCTGGCGGCACGCGGGGCGCGACTTCCGGCTCACCGACGTCCACGGCCGCGTGGTCCGCGAGATCATCGCCTGAACCTGCTCGAGCGAGAGTCGCGGTCCGATGCCCATCCCCGCCGGCCACGCGCGTTGCGGCTCGACCCTGCTTGCCTGCACGGTCTGGCTCTGGCTGGCAGGCCACGGTCGGGCGGAGATCGCGGCCCAGACGATCGCCGTGCCGATGCGGGACGGCGTGTCACTCGCGACCGATGTCTATCGTGACGCGGCGGCGCCGCCCGCACCGGTCATCCTCGTGCGGACGCCCTATGACCGGACGAAGCAGCGGCCGCTGGCGGAGCGGTTCGCGCAGGCGGGCTACGTGGCCGTGTTCCAGGACTGCCGCGGTACGCACGGCTCCGAGGGCGTGCTCGCCCCCTACAACAACGAGGGACAGGACGGCTACGACACGATCGAGTGGATCACGCGACAGCCATGGTGCAGCGGCCGCGTGGGCATGGCGGGCGGATCGTACGTCGGCGCCGTGCAATGGCAGGCCGCGGTCGAGCGGCCACCGGGGCTCGCCGCGATCGCGCCGCAGGCGACGTGGAGCAGCTTCCACCGCAACCTCTATCTCGGCGGGGCCGTGCGGCTGGCCCTGATCGCCGGCTGGATCGCGAGCAATACTCCGCGGCCCGACGGACTGCAGCCGGCCGACATGAACGAGGCGCTCCTGCGACTGCCACTCGCGGACGTGGACGAGGCGATCGGCTGGCCGATGCCCTGGCTCGACGCCTACCTCACGCACCCCGAGCCGAACGGCTTCTGGACCCGGCTCGACCTGACGCCGCATCTCCCCGCGCTCGACGTGCCCGCGCTGCACGTCGTGGGCATGTACGACTTCTTCTCGCGCGAGTCGGTCGACACCTTCGTCCTCATGCAGACCGGTGCTCGCGACCACGAGACGCGGCGGCACCAGCGGCTCATCCTCGGGCCGTGGGATCACGGGACCATCGGCAGGACGAAGGTCGGTGAGGTCGAGTTCGGGCCTGCGGCGGCGATCGACCTCTTCGCCGCGCAGCTCGACTGGTACGACCGCCATCTGAAATGCGACCCCGTGGCGCTCGCCAAGCCGTTTCCCCCGGTGATGTATTTCTCGATGGGGGACAACACCTGGCACGACGCCGAGACGTGGCCGCCCGCGGGCTCCGCACCGATCGAGTTTTTCCTGCGGTCGGACGGCAGGGCGAACACGCGCAGCGGCACGGGCCGCCTCGACCGCGCGCCTGCGCGGGAGCCGGAGCCGGCCGACGTCTTCCGTGCCGATCCCGCGGATCCCGTGCCCGCCTGCCCGATCACGCCCACCCGGCCGCTCAAGGCGGCGGCGTGGGGACCTGTCGATCAGGGGCCGCTCGCCGATCGGGCCGACGTGCTCGTCTATGCAAGCTCGCCGCTTTCCGCGCCGCTGCGGTTCGCCGGCCGTGTCGAAGCCCGGCTGCATGTCAGCACCGACACGCCCGACGCGGACTGGGCCGTCAAGCTCGTCGACGTGCATCCCGATGGCACGGCTTACAACCTCGCGACGGGCATCCTGCGGGGCCGCTTCCGCAGGTCGCTCGAGAAACCGGAGCCGATGAAGCCCGGTGAGGTGGTCGAGGTCACCGTCGATCTCGGCCCCTGTGCCGCAACGATCCTGCCGGGGCATCGGCTGCGGGTCGATATCGGCGGCGCGATCTTTCCGCTCTACGACCGCAATCCCAACACCGGCCTGGGACCCTTCGACGGCACGACGGCGATCGCGACCGAGCAGGTGCACCACGGCCCGCAGACCCGGTCGCGGCTCATCCTGCCCGCCGTCACCGGCACGGCCGGGCGTTGACGGGACGACGACCACCCGATTGATGAGTCCCTGATCGGGCGATTGTGGTCTTCCACCCGACGACATCGGACACGAGGCGCGTCATCCTGCGGCTTCGTGCCGTCTCGTGCGAAAGGAGCCAAAGCTCCCCGAGGAGGATTCGTAACAATTGCGGTATTCTTCGGAAAAACATGGGGGTCGGCGAGAAAGCGACTTAATAAACGGCTCACCCGGCCTGCCTTGGGAGACCGCATGAGGTTGCAGGGAGTCGCAGTAGAATGAGGCTGTCGCTTGGTAGCCAAAGAAACCGCCGTGATCGCGTCCCGTCTGCTCGACGAACTCAAGGAACGGCTTACGTCAGCCTACGGACATCGGCTGCACGCCGTGGTGCTGTTCGGATCCGAGGCCCGGGGCGAGGCTGGTCCGGACAGTGACATCGACGTGCTGGCGGTGCTTGAGACGCAGTCCGGTGACTATGGCGACGAGCTGGAGCGGGGTCTGGCCGCGGTGTATCCGGTTGCCCTGCGACTCGGTCGCCGCGTGAGTGTGAAGCCGCTGACACGCGAGGAGTATGAGCATGGCGACAGCCCTCTGCTTCGCGAGGTGCGACGCTCGGGCGTTGCGGCATGACGGACTTCATTCGCAGGCAGTGGACGAAGGCAACGCGTTCCCTGGCTGCGGCTCAGGTGATACTCGCGACCGACCCTGATTCATCGGCGTCGAGGGCCTACTACGCGGCCTTCCACGGCGTGACCGCCGTGCTCGCGGAACGCGGCATGGAGTTCACGAAGCACACCGCCGTGAGGGCGGCTCTGCATCGGGACCTCATTCAGGCGGGGCTCCTGCCGGCTGATTTGGGGCGAGACTATGACTTCCTGCTCGATCTTCGTGAGACCGCTGATTATGGCGGGGTTGCCGAGGCATCCTTGGCAGCTGCTACCAAGGCAATCGAAAAGGCAAGGACAATCCTGGCTGCGATTGGGCCTCTTTTGCCGGATGACGCGACAAAGAGGCGCTGAGTGGCATAGGTCGCAGGGGCTCGCAAGGCCCCCCTCACACCCCATGCCCTCGGGATCCCATCAAGGGTCACCCACCGACCCGTTCCAGCCTGCCGTCCTGAGTCTGGCGGAATTGTCCCCGCACCCCCTCACGCATACAGGTGTGCGCACACCCCTGTCGGCGATCAGGGCGACGACCGCCTCGTTGGCCCGCCCCTTCTGGGGCGGTGCGGTCACCTTGATCTTCAGGGCATCGCCGAGCCAGCCCACGACCTCGTCGCGTGTGGAACGCGGCACCACCTTGATCCTCAGGCGGGCTGACGGCGTCGGAGCCTTCGTCACGATGCCCGACGATCCCGTACGTGTTCGCTTTTGAAGTGCGTCTCAAAAAGCGTCTCCCTCTTCGTCCGCAGGAGCCGGCACGAGGTCGCACCGAAAAATCGGCTGCGTGCCAAAAACACGAGCCGCAGAAGGCCTTGCGACCTCCTGCGGCTTCGTGCCGTCTCGTGCGAAAGGAGCCAAAGCTCCCCGAGTAGGATGGTTCCAGGTATCAGTTTTACCCGACCGCATCGTGTCCTCTCCGAAAAGTGACGTACAAAGCGACGTAGGGCAGAGGTGGCAAGGGCTGGCAGGACGTGGCAAATGGACCTTGCCGATCCGGGATGTCGGTTACGTCACCTCCCTGACCAGAACAGAACTTGCCTGCGTGTCCGAGCGGCAATACCTTGAACGGATGCCAACGGTACTCCGAGTAGGCGGATTTCGTTTTCACTTTTACTCCGACGAGGGCACAGAGCCTCCCCACATCCACGTTCGGTGTGCGGAGGGTGAATGCAAATTCTGGCTCGATCCAGTGGGTCTTGGTAGGAATCGCAGCGTTCCCCCTCATGTCGTGAGGGAAATGGAGCGACTGGTCTTTGAATACGTCGATCTCTTGTTGGAGAAATACGATGAGCATCACCCACCAGGAAACCGAAGCCGTAGCGACGAGGGCGTGGACTGAGGGCCGGATGGTCTTCGTCGAGTTGACGGATCAGCGGATCGTGGGATTCCCCGCGAATAGGTTCCGTCGTCTGCGAGATGCCAGTGAACCCCAACTGGCCCAGGTTCAGCTGGAGGTCGGTGGAACAGCTCTGCGTTGGGAGTCGCTCGACGAGGATCTCACAGTCGAGGGTGTGGTGGCGGGACGCTTCCAGTTGCCACCGGGGCGTGACTGATTCCTCAAGGTTCGTCGCCCTCCTCCTTCACATGCATGGAGAAGGAAGGCCAGAGCACCGCTTCGCCGATCGTTTTGGCGTTGAGTTTTCGATGCCGTCGCTGACCTGCCCCGATGGATGAGCCCGTTTTTAATTGGAGTTTTGCCCTCCCCTAACCAGCCCATTCTGAAGGCATCGGGGGGTTGGTGGCCTAAGGCACGGCCCCCCCTCCGACGGCACCGCCCCCAAGGAAATAATATGGTGATATCAAAGCGCTTGCCCTTTATCCATGCTCACAAGTTGGGCAATTTCTGTGGTTTTGAAACTGTTGACGGCGGTTGAAAACGGCGGCGCGGGGCGGTCGAAAATGGTTGCGCTGGGTGGTGTCGATCTCCCCTGAGTCCGTGGGGGTGTCGCGGTTGGTT
>JAUMAF010000149.1:0-3542 GCA_032117045.1 Pirellulales bacterium
TGAGGTAGCGCGAGAGCTGGTCGAGGTGGACGGTGGGCTCGAGCGAGAGCGGCTCTTCGTCAAACCGGTAGCCGACGGGGTTTTGCGGGAAGCCGAAGGGTGCCGTGCGGGCGATCACGATCGGGTCGGCCCGTCCGGTGGCCTCGTTGGTGGTGGGGATCAGGCCCTGGATCGAGTTGATCACGCTCGCGGAGCCGACGGCTTCGGGCACGGCGGTCTGCTGACTCGTGCGCCGCTGGCCGCTGGCCGACTGCAGGGCCATCGCCAGGCCGAGAAAGGCCTGATCGCTCGTGCGGATGGCGGCGCTCGTGCGCTCGGTGAAGAGGCCGAGCTGCCGTCGCATCTGCTCGTCGTATTCGGCCCGGTGGCGGGTGAGCCGGCTCTGGCCCCACACATCGGGCTGCTTGGCGACGATCGAGCCGTAGCAGTCGAGGTGGTGTTCGAGCCAGTCGATCCGGTTGGCGAGGTCTTCGATGCAGGGATCCGACGGCGTGGCGGGGGGCTGGCGGTGGGCGGCCTTGAGGGGCGCGGCGAGTCCGCGGAGCACCTTCCCGAGGTCGCCCGCCTCGGCCGCGGCAGGAAGAAGCGCGCCGCCGAGCGCGACGAGGAGGGCGGCAGGCAGGCATGCGTTGCAAGACATGGTGCGTCTCCATGTGGGGGGCCACCTTCAAGGATGAAACCCCTCAAGCAAATCGGCGGGCATGACCGATCGAATGAGCATCCGCGGAGCGACCGGGGAGGTCGCCGCCAGTTTGCGCACCTTCGCAAGAGGGCCCACCATGCCACGCGTCGCCTGTCGTCATCCGATCCAGTGCATCGTGCCGCCCTACATGGTGGAGCACATGGCCCGGTCGGCGGATTCGCGGATCCGCGAGCGGGCGCTGGTGGACATGGCCAAGGGGAGCGCGGTGCGGGCGGTGCGGGCCTTCGTGCAGCAGATGCCGGCGATGATGGTGCAGGCCTCGCCCACCGGCAGGAAGCATCGCTTTATCTACGACGCCCGGAAGAAAGACGTGCTCCCCGGCAAGCTCGTGCGGAGCGAGGGGGATGCGCGGTCGACCGACCCGTGCGTCAACGAGGCCTACGACTATTCGGGCGACACCTTCGACTTCTTCCTCGAGCTCTTCGGCCGCAACTCGCTCGACGATGCCGGCATGGCGTTGATCTCGAGCGTGCACGTGGGAGAAGCCGACGGCCACGATCGCTTTCAGCCGCTCAACAACGCTTTTTGGGACGGCTCCCAGATGGCTTATGGGGATGGCGACGGCGAGGTCTTTCACTGTTTCACGCGGTCGCTCGACGTGGTGGCCCACGAGCTCACCCACGGCGTGCAGTCGTTCACGAGCAACCTGCTCTACCGCGGGCAGTCGGGGGCGCTCAACGAGCATTTCTCCGACGTCTTCGGGATCCTGGTGCGGCAGTGGCGGCGGAAGGAAACGGCCGCCGATGCGAGCTGGCTGATCGGCACGGAGATCCTGATTCCTGCACCGACGAGGCGGGGCATCCGCGACATGGAGCATCCAGGCACGGCGTATATCGATGATCCGTATCTCGGCACCGACCCGCAGCCGGCCCACATGAAGGATCTCTACACGGGTCCGGCCGACGCGGGGGGCGTGCACATCAACTCGGGGATTCCCAACCGTGCGTTCGCGGTGTGTGCGAAGTCGCTGGAGGGTCATGCCTGGGGCACGGCGGGCATCATCTGGTACGAGGCGATGCTGCAGCTCTCGCGGACGAGCCAGTTCAAGGATCTGGCCGTGATCACGGCCCAGATCGCCGGTGACCGATTCGACGCCGCCACGAAGAGGGCGGTGAAGGCGGCCTGGAAAAAAGTCGGGCTCTGATGCGGTGCAGTCGGACGATCTGCTCTGTGGCTGGCTCACGACCTTCTCGCATGCTGCCCGGGTCACGGCCGAGGACCTTGGTCGCCTTCGCGTCTCGCGGCTGCTGCGATCGCCCCATGCCATGCCGGGCACGGTCTTCGAGCAGTCAGCGGAGCCTGAAGAGGCCAACGCCGACGGAAGCCTGCTGGCGGATTACGGGACGTTTGCCGAACAGGCCCGTCAGGACAGCCTCACCTGGGCCGACAGGGCGGGGGCCGCAGGTCTCATGCAGGCGATCCTGCACTGCCGGAAGCGATCCCTTGGAACGGCAATCCCTGCGTTGGTAGGTTGTGGCCTCCTCGGGTGGGTCGATGTTCAAGCAGGGCTTCGCCGGGGCATTTGCCGTATGCTTGAAGGCCATGGCTGTCGTCGCCCTTACCATCGCTGGTTCCGATCCCTCCGGGGGAGCCGGGCTCCAGGCCGACCTGAAGACGTTTCACCAGCACGGCGTCTACGGTATGAGCGTGGTCACGCTGGTGACGGTGCAGAACACGCGAGGCGTGTCGGCCGTCGAGGTGCTCGCCCCGCGGCTGGTGACCGAGCAGCTCGACGCCGTCATGGCCGACATCCCGCCGGCGGCGATCAAGACGGGGGCGTTGGGCCGGGCCGACGTGATCGCCGCGGTGGCGGTGCGGGCCGCGGGGTTTCGCGTTCCGCTGGTCGTCGATCCGGTGATGGTGAGCAAGCACGGCGCGCCGCTCCTGGCGGCCGACGCCGTCGACGTGCTGGTTGGACAACTCCTGCCGCTGGCGACGCTCGTGACCCCCAACCTGCCCGAGGCGGCGCGGCTCACGGGGCTCGAGGTCCACGACCTGGAGTCGATGGAGCGGGCGGCGCGGGCGATCGCCGCTCTGGGACCCCGCCACGTGCTCGTGAAGGGGGGGCACCTCGCCGGGGCCACGATCGACCTGCTCTGGTCCGACGGCCGGGTGACGGTGTTCCCCGGCGAACGGATCGACACCCCGCACACCCACGGCACCGGCTGCACGCTTTCGGCCGCCATCACGGCGCGGCTGGCCCGCGGTGACGATGTGCCGGCCGCCGTCGCCGGCGGCCGGCGGTTCATTCGCGCGGCCATCGCGGGGGCGCCGGGCCTCGGCGGTGGCTCGGGGCCGGTGGATCACTTCGCGTTCCCGGAGTGACGCGGTTCTGCGGCCGCGGGTCAACGGAGTCGTCGAGCTGTCGCCGATTGCGTTTCTGGACAGGCTCGCGGATCTCGTGCCGCCGCCGTGCAAGCACCGGCGCCGGTATCACGGTGTGTTCGCGGCGAATCACAAGCTCAGGCGGGCCTACAACACCGTCCGCCCGCACGGTGCCCTGTGGTGCCGGCCCGCGGTGCGTTGAATCGACTCTCTGGGACTCCTATCCTGCCGGTGGCCTGTCGCCGTTGGTCCGCGCGCCCTGCCGACACGGCTTGCAAAGGTCCGGCACGGGTTTGAGGGCTTCCAGGCGCGAATTGGCAAAAAGTTTCAGGCTCACGTCATCCCACTCGCACAGTGGTCACCCCCCGAGGATGCCGCAGCTCCGTGGGTCGAGCGCGGGCGCCACGAGCCGCTTCTCGTGCAGGCAGAGAGAATCGCCGAGGAGGTCAGGAAGAATCGCCGAAGAGGCCGAACTTCATCGAACTCCATCGAGCGCTTCTCGCAGGAGCAATAC